>JBGUME010000156.1:0-4956 GCA_045116695.1 Anaerovoracaceae bacterium
ACAAATTCCATAATGAAGTCCTCCTCAAAATAATATACTTATAAACATATATGGTAATAGTAGCACAATAAAACCCTGAATGCATTAATTTTCAGCAAAAAACCACAGCATTTAGGGTGTAATTGCTTGACATGACACAATTACTTGTAAACTAGATGGCCGGCATGAACGAGGCTGATCCGTCTTCCTCAAAGGTTATGGTGCCTCTTTCTATGCCCTCGTCAAACAGTTTCTCGACCACGAGATGCAGTCTTCCGTTCTCCAGATTGGCCATCAGCGTATCGTAATCGGTCTTAACGGCCAGCGTATCGTAAATATACGCTTTTATTTTGCTCTCATTTTCCATGTCGATCTTTACAAAGTAAAGGTCGGCGGCTGAAGTCGCCCTGATGAGTTCGAGAGCCTTGTCAAGGCGCTCATTATCCTCGGCGCCCACCTTCTCTCCGAGCTTGATCTTGTTGACCACGATTCCCTCTATGAGCGTGGTCTTAGGGGTATTTCTGGTCTTTTTCAGCAGAATTCCTTCCCCGTCCATGATCAGAAAATCATCATCATATCTGAAAGCCAGTTTTTCCTTCCTCTCGGTGACCTTTATCACCATGGTAGATGGAAGTTTTCTTGATACTTTTGCGCTCTTTATATACGGATTCTGCTCCAGATACTCCTCTGTCTCCTTCTTGTTGAGTCCGTAAAACAGGTTCCTTCCCGGAACGGCATGCCCCATGTTTATGATCTCTTCTGCCGTATAGTGCTTGTTTCCTCTTACTTCTATGGAGTCAACCGTGAATATGCTGGACAGTGACAGCAGTCCGAAAAACACTCCGAAGATCAGGATAGTTGTTATGATATAGAATCTGGCCCTGAATCTGCGTTTTTTTCTTTCATTGTAGCGGCGGCGGGCTGCTATCCTCTCGTTTAGTTCGCCTATTTCCTCATGGCCTTCAGGCAGTCCGTATCCGGTCCTGGATTTTTCTTCTTCCGAAGTTTCCTCTTCCCCTTCTTTCAGGCCTTCCGTTTCAGCTTCGCCGCTTTCTGTATCAGTGTCACCGCTTTCTGTTTCCGTCTCTTCCGGAGAACCTTCTTTATCTCCCGGTTCTACAGCCCTTTCAAGCACGGCTGCGGCAGGCTCTGGTTTTGGTAAAACGACAGTAAGATCCGGAACTTCATGCACAAGCAAAGTGTACTCGATATCATCAGGTATCGAGTCTTCTTTCGTTTCTGCTTCAGCTTCGTCTTCGTTTTCCGCTTCCGTTTCGACTTCGGCTTCTGTTTCAGTATCGGTTTCAGTCTCTTTCTGAGCTTTTGCCTGAGCTTCAGCTACCTCAGCTTCAAGAGCTTCGGATTCTTCCTTATTCAAAACTATGGTGTCCTGATAATCTTCCTGCAAATCTTACCTGTATGTCTCCATTACCGTTTTGTATATGATATCCGTCGCCTCGGTAGGCGCGACTTTTCTGCTTGCTTCTGACATGCTTTTCAGGATATCCCTATCGGAATCGAGTTCTCTAACTATTGAAAGGACTCTGTCAGTGATATCGTCGCTTTCTCTGACTATGATAGCGCCGCCTTCATCTGCCACCGCTTTGGCATTGTAATACTGATGGTCTGCGGTCACATTAGGTGAAGGGATGAATATCGCGGCCTTCCCGGCCATCGTTGTTTCTGCCGTAGAAAGAGCTCCGCTGCGGCTTATAAGAAGGTCGCTGGCGGAAAGCTGCAGAGGCATGTCGTCAATAAACGCGCTGATCCTTACGTTTTCCGGCGCGAATCCTTCCCCGTCCAGTCTTTCCTTTATCTTGTCATAGTAATTCTTACCGGTGCCCCATATGACCGTGTATCCGTCTTTATCCGCATACTCTCTGGCAATGGCCTCGCCTACCTGATTTGTAGTCTCGGAGCCCAGGCTTCCGCCAAACACCAGTATGACGAGGTCATCATCCGGTATCCCAAGAGCCTTTCTGTCTTCAGTGATATCTCTGCCTGCAAAATCTGATCTGACAGGATTGCCGCTGTAGATTATGTTGTCTGTACTTTTGAAATACTGGCGGGCTGACTCGAATCCGAGAAAGACCTTCCTTGCCTTGCCGGCTGCCATCCTGTTGGATACACCCGGAAAACCATTCTGCTCATGCAGATAAACAGGTATCCTCAGTCTCTGAGCAGCCAGTACCACAGGAACGCTCACAAAACTGCCCGTACTTATTACGGCGTCAGGTCTGAATTTCTTAAGTATCTTTACGGCATCACGTGTGCCTTTCATCGTTCTCCTGAGAGTGGTCACAAGTCTCTTTGGATCGCTTCTGTCAAGCCAGGTCGAATCAACTTCATACAGCGGATAGCCGTGAGCCGGTATTATCTGTTTTTCAAGCGGCTCACCCTTTGCAATAAAAATGATTTCACAGGACGGATCCTCCGCCTTGAATTTGTCTCCTATGGCAAGCGCAGGATAAATATGACCGCCTGTTATTCCACCTGTCAGCACTATCCTCATTTCTTTGCCGTCCTTTGCTTACGTGATACGTTGAGCGCTATACCTATCGCTATCATGAACGACCACATGGATGTACCTCCGTAGCTGATGAACGGAAGTGTGATGCCGGTGGCCGGCATGGATGATGTTACTACCGCAACATTAATTATGACCTGCAGTCCCAGCATGACGGCGACTCCGGTAGCGAGATAGAATCCCAGCTTGTCCCTTGCCTTGAGAGCTATCATGAACAGCCTGCAGATAAGTATGATGTAGACCAGCATCAATAATATGAAGCCTACATACCCAAGTTCCTCGCCTATTACGGCAAGAATGAAGTCGTTCTGAGGATCAGGTAAGTACAGCGTCTTTGCAACGCTGCGTCCGAATCCAAGCCCTTTGAGTCCTCCGTTGCCCAGAGCAATGAGACCCTGCGTGACCTGATAACCGCTTCCCTGTCTGTCGGCGAAAGGATCCATGAAGCTGTTTATCCTGTTGTACCAGTGTTCCGGTACTTTTGCCGTGATTATGTAGAAGTATCCGGCAACAGCGCCTGCCGCAGGCAGAACCAGAAACAGCAGATTCAGGCCTGCCACAAGCATGATGGATATCATGATGGCTACCAGTACGATAGCTGTAGAGAGGTTAGGCTGCTTTACAATGAGATAGAAGTGCAGTCCCATAACTATCAGCAGTACCCCGAGGCCTTTTGCGGTCCTGATGGCCGTAGGATCCTTCACAAGATAACATGATGTGAATACGATGATGGCGACCTTTGAGAATTCGCTCGGCGTGATGTTGAGTCCGAAGAGTCCTCTCTGAGCACCGCCGACGGTAGAACTCGTAAGGATAACGGCAACCAGCAGGCCCAGACTTATGAGCATTATCAGATTGCTGACTTTCATATATACGTGATAGTCAATGTTGGCGACTACCAGCATTATGAACAGTCCGCTCACCACCCATACTGCCTGTCTTACAAGATAGAACGTAGGATCGGGGTTGGCGGTGTTGATCGTCTGATAATATCCTGCGCTGAATACCATCGCTATGCCGAAGAGCGAGAGCAGCAGAACAAAGACCACAACTCCGAAGTCGTAGCCTGAAACTACCCTGCCGAGTCCGCGGCCGAAGCTTTTAGTCTCATCTACTACGTTCGTGACGCTCATCTTTTTCTGACCGCGTCTTTCACGTCTGATGGCTCTTCTGGTCGCTGCCTTTTCGGCCATGCTCTTTTTATTCTTTACTTCAGCATCTCCTTTACGCATTCCTTGAAGTGTCTGCCTCTCTGTTCAAAATTGTCATACATGTCCCAGCTGGCGCACGCAGGCGACAGCAGGACTTTCTGCCCCGGTCTCGCAAGCTCTGCGGCTTTGCGAACACAGTCAGGCATGTCCTTACAGTTGTATATGTTTGTGAAGCCGGCCTTCCTTGCCGCTTCCTCTATGACAGGCGCATCCCTTCCAAGCAGTACCAGAGCCTCTACGCACCCATCAAAATGATTCGCAAGCTCTGTGAAGTCCTGGCTCTTGCCGTCTCCGCCGGCTATGAGGATAACACCGTCCTTAAGGGCCTTGAGCGCTATTACAGCAGCGTCTACATTGGTGCCCTTTGAATCGTTGAAATAATCGACCCCGTCGACATTACCGCTGAACTCTATCCTGTGTTCCACTCCCGGGAACTCCCTGACAGCGGCGGATATGATCTCCGGATCGATGCCGGCGAAAAACGCTATCGCGGACGCGGCAAGCACGTTCTCAACGTTATGGTCGCCTATTATCTTCAGCTCCGATCTGTCGCAGATGAAATGCTCTGCTCCGTCAAGACCTTTGACCATGATCCCGGTCCCGTCAAGATATGCGCCGGCAGCAGGTACCGTCTTTCTGCTGAACGGGATCACTGTTGCCTCAGTATTGCCTGCGAGAGCGTATGCCAGCGGATCGTCAAGGTTGATGACCAGAAATTCACCAGGACCCTGTTTTGCCGCTATACGTGCCTTTGCCGCCCCGTAAGCCTCCATGGTGCCGTGCCTGTTCAGATGATCAGGTGTGAGATTCAGTATCGCGGAAACGACCGGTCTAAACCATGATGTGGTCTCGAGCTGGAACGACGATACCTCTGTGATGAGCCATTTGTCTTCCTGGCTGCCCGCGGCTTCGGCCACTACCGGGCTCCCGATATTGCCTACAACGGCCGTATTGCGTCCTGCGGCCTCGAAAATCTCTCCCACGAGCGTTGTGGTGGTCGTTTTGCCATTAGTGCCTGTGATGGCTATGAACTGTCCTTCTCCGAGCCTGTATGCCATCTCGAGCTCGCCTGTTATCTCTATGCCTGCCTTGCGGGCTTCCTCGATATGAGCAAGCGTCGGCGGAACTCCCGGGCTCAGCACCAGCATGTCGAACGCAGTCATGTCCTCAGGGACGCAGCCCAGATATGCTGTTATGCCCTCGTTCTGCATGTACTGGATGAACTGGGTATCGAGCTTG
>JBGUME010000157.1:0-2927 GCA_045116695.1 Anaerovoracaceae bacterium
CCATGCTCTGGCCTCCGTGTACCTGCCCTGCCGCGAGCAGAGGATTGATAACCTGGCCGCAGTCATGGACGTTCACAATATTGAGCAGTCTCACGCGGCACATCGGGATATCCACTTCTACTTCCGCGAAGCATACTCCGAATGAGTAAGCGTTCGACTTGATCTGATATGTGGATTCAGCGGTAAGATGCTGTGATCCGTCGGTCGTATAGAGCTTCGAAAGAGCAAGCTCGCCTATCGTCATGAGTTCGCGTCCGTCTGTTGTCCTGATGATCTTTCCGTCGACCAGGTCTAGGTTGTAGACCGGCATGCGCGTGAACTGATGCGCGGCCTCGAGTATCTTTTCCTTGAGGAGCAGCGCTGTCTGTCTAACCGAGAATCCCAGAGTATATGTGCCTCTTGAAGCATAAACACCGGTACCGAACGGTGTGATATCCGTATCCTGGCAGGAAACCGGATGTACCATGCTGAGAGGGATACCGACCGTGTCAGCTATCATCTGGGCCGCTACAGTATCCGCACCCTGGCCGATCTCAGTCTCGCCGAGCTGGAACTGAACAGAGCCGTCCTGGTTCATGACTATGCGACAGGATGATGTCTCCAGCGCTATAGGATATACGGCTGTGTTGTACCAGAATGTCGATGCCGCGATGCCTCTTCTGATATCTCCCTTCTGTTTCTCGTATTTCTTGCGCTTTTCGTAGTACCCGATTATCTCAGCGCCCTTGTCGAAGCACTGGTTGAATGTATCTGAGTACAGCTCGTTCTTTGAGAACGCGTGATAGTATCCCACAGGCATCAGGTTCTTGCGGCGGAATTCCATCGGATCCATTCCGATAGCCCTGGCGCAGTCCTCAGCGTGGACTTCAAAAGCGTAGCTGGCCTGAGGCATTCCGTAACCTCTCATGGCTCCCGCTACCGAGCGGTTGGTGTATACCGTCCATGTCTCGCCGTCTATGTTGTCGCAAGGATATAGCTGCGGGAAGGCGTTGAGTCCCTTGGCCGCGATCGCGTGTCCGTGCGAGCTGTATGCTCCGTTGTTGCACCATGCCTTGATAGTCCTTGCCGCGAAACTTCCGTCAGGCCTCATCCACGACGTTATGTGATATCTAATGGCGTGCCTTATACGGTTGCAGATGAAGGTCTCTTCACGCGGAACGTCGAGCTTCACCAGGCGCCCGCCAAGCTGTATGCTTATCCATGCGCAGAGAGGTTCGTAAAGGACGTCCTGCTTGTTTCCGAATCCTCCGCCTACATAAGGCTTGATGACCCTGAACTTGCCCCAGTCCATTCCAAGAGCCTGTCCTATGACACGCCTTGCGATGTGCGGGATCTGCGTGGAGCTTACCACCACGGTCCTGTCGCCTTCGCCGTAGGCATAGCAGATGAAGTTTTCGATGTGGCAGTGCTGCACAGGCTGAGTCTCATACCAGCCCTCGCACTTTACAAGTCCCGGCTCTTTGATCGCTTCCTCTACGCTTCCCATGTGTATCTCGGTATGAGCGAGCACGTTATTCGGGAATTTCTCATGCAGAAGAGGAGCGCCCTCTTCCATGGCCTCCTGAGCATCGAGCACGAATGGGAGTTCCTCGTATTCGACGGACTTTTCGAGAATCGCGAGCGCCTGCGACGCCGCGACCTCGTCTTCTGCCACGACCGCACCGATATCATCGCCGTAGAACAGCGGATGATCCGTCATGATAATGCGGTCGGCAATGTCCTGATGGCTCGGATCTGTTGACCACGGATGTCCCGCAGTCGGGAAGTAGTGTTTTTCTTTCAGGTCGAAGCATGTGAAGACACGGACCACGCCCGGAATTTTTACAGCCTCGCTCGTGTCTATAGACTTGACGATGCCATTGGCTACTGTCGAGTGGAGCACCCTGATGACGAGCGCGCTCTTGTCACACAGGTCATCTGTGTACTTGATGCGTCCCATCGCTTTGTCATGCGCGTCCAGCCTGGTCACCGCCTGTCCGATGTATTTGTTTGACATGCTCTGCCCTCCTTTCTGAGATTAGTGCTTAGTCTCTGTTGATCTTTATCATTACTTTCGTTACGAAATTGTTTTTATCTGCTTCTATGAACTGATCGATTATGTCGATGCAGATCTCCGTGTCGCTCAGGCTGCAGCCTTCATCGAGTATCCCTACCGCTGCCGCCCGCATCCGGCTGAATGTCTCTCCCAGCCTTTCATGCGGCCCCTTGTGATAGCCCACAAGGTACTCCTCAGGATTCAGGACACGTATCTTGTCGCTGTACCTGTCAAGACTGGCGGTTTCCTCGCCTGGTATCATGACGGCGAAGGCCGTTTTGTCGCCCGTGTAGAATACGATGGTCGGATACAGATAGAAGAGCTCGTTTACAAATATCTCCTCTATGCCTCCGATCTCGATGTAGTAGATATCCTCCTCAGAACAAACAAAAACCTGATCGAACGCAGCGTATTTCATCTCACGGTTCACCATCGCGAATCTGTCGTTCATCACCGACTCCATCTTGAGCAGTTTCTCGTAATTCGCGCGTACCATCTTCATGCGTTTTCTCAGGTATTTTTCGGTATTGTCCGGATCGCGCCCCGGCATGAAAGCGCCGATCTCATCCAGCGAACAGTCGAGCTGACGCAGGAAACGGATCATGCCGAGCGGGTAGATCTGGTCATATTTGTAGGCCCTCCAGTTGTTTTCCGGATTTCTTATTTCCGGCACCAGCAGACCCTCTTTGTCATAATGTCGCAGCAACTGGACATTGATGTCAAACATCTTTGCAAGTTCGCCTATTTTCCATGTCTTGTCGTAGTAGTTTTTCATGGTATTTGCCTTGCATTTTCTGAGTTTGGATATACTCTCTCATGAAAATTATAAATGCTCAAATGTATCAAAACAAGAACATATACGCAAAAACCTAAAATAATTTTGGGTTGTACT
>JBGUME010000158.1:0-3049 GCA_045116695.1 Anaerovoracaceae bacterium
GCATATGTCATAGCCGATCCGCTGTACAAGCCGATTGTTCCGGAAAGCACAAAGTTCATCCCGCTGCCAAGCGAAGCCTTCTCCGGCCGCATATATAGGGACGACATCCCGGATCTGATAAGCTCGTTTGAATGCTTATCAAAAGACCTGGGATAATGACGGGCAGATAATAAGGGCTCTGGCCCGTTATCAAGATGGATCCTCAGATCCACTCGGAGATTGCGCATAATAGGCATAAAAGCCCACGAAATGCGCAAAAAAGAGGAATTCTCTCGAAAAATGCGCATTGCGTATTCCAAAAGACACGAAATGCGCAAAGAAGAAGACTTTGAGGTTATATTCCTCAGCGAAGAGGGATAGAAACAGGCAAAAATCAGGATCAATAATGGCGAACATGATTTTATCGTTAAGTCATATTTCTGTTTTTTCATAAATTTTGTGCATTACAAGACCTAAATGCATTGAAATGCGCAAAAAACAAAAAAGTATCTTTTTGGTAAGTACTGTGGCTACACAGATAATAATAAAAGGAGGTTTCTGACCATGAAGAGGATTCTGAGTGAGAAGAACAAAATGACAAAACTTATTGCACTGATGATGGCGCTCATGATGAGCATGATGGCTTTGGTGTCCTGCGGAGGAGGCGGCGGAGAAGAAGCTCCTGCTGAAAACGCAGACACCATCACCATCACGGACCACGCGGACAGGCAGGTGGAGGTCCCGAAGGACATCCAGCGCATCGCGGTATGCGACATTTATCCGTTGCCGAGCGTGCTGGCTGTATTCTTTGATTCGGCTGACAAGATCGTTGGCATGCCGATGCCGTCGATGACAGCCGCGCAGAACGGACTGCTGGGTCAGCTATATCCTGAGATCCTCAATGCGGAGACAGGATATATCGAAGATGTGAATGTTAACATGGAGGAGCTCGCAAAGCTTGATCCTGATGTAGTATTCTACAGCGCATCGAGTTCAGAGCTCGGCGATCAGCTGACTAATGCGGGCTTTGCTGCTGTCGCTATCTCGGTCAACAAGTGGGACTACAACTGCATCGAGACCCTGAACAACTGGATCGCGCTGCTGAGCCAGATGTTCCCAGACAGCGACAAGGCTGCAATCGTTGAGGAGAAGTCCAACGCGATGTACGATTTGGTGCAGGAGAGAGTCAAGGATATCCCTGACGAAGAGCGCGCTAACGCATTCTTCCTCTTCCAGTACAGCGACACGACACTGCTGACTTCCGGAAAGCAGTTCTTCGGCCAGTGGTGGGCTGACGCCATCGGAGCAAAGAACGTAGCGACTGAGCTTTCGACCGACAACTCGGTAGCTGTCAACATGGAGCAGGTATACTCATGGAACCCTGACCTTATCTTCATGACCAACTTCAACGCATTCTACCCTGACGACCTGTACAACAATACTGTCGAGGGATACGACTGGAGCGCGGTCAAGGCGGTTCAGGACAAGAGAGTCTTCAAGATGCCGCTTGGCATGTACAGGAGCTACACTCCGGGAGTCGACTGCCCGGTCACGCTGCTGTGGATGGCAAAGACCGCATATCCTGAAAAGTTCGAGGACATCGACGTGATCCAGGAAGCGAAGACATACTATAAGGAGGTCTTCGGCATCGATCTGACAGATGAGCAGGCTCAGTCAATATTCGAGCCTGTACAGAGCGCGGGCGAGGGCTTTGCTTATCAGTAGAGCATATGGCAAGCGAAGGGCTGTAGAACTTGCATAAACGAAAGGCTGCGGATTCATCCGCGGCCTTTTTTATATGATATAATCTCATTATCCAAAGGGACCTTTTTGGGAGGGAAACATCATGAAAAGAAATACATTTAGAAGAGTAACAGCTCTGACGCTGACTGTACTGATGGCATTTGGCACGTTCATGCTGACGGGCTGCGGAAAGTCCTACGAACACATCTTCGGCGATGTCGAGTGGATGTCCACATACAAGGAAAAATCTTCTGACCCGGATGTGATGATCAAGGACACATACTATTACTCCGACGGCTGGTTCTCGGATGATCCGTCGACGGAGAACAAGGAACTGGCACTTGCTTCGATGCAGCTGGTCGCTTCCTGCGTGAGCGATCAGGACGACAATCCGGGTGCTGCTTTCCTGAAGAGCGCCGGCTTTGAGGAGATCGGCTACAGCGACTTTGCCAGCACAGATCCTGAGGACTGCAATTATGCATGGGCAAAGAAGAGCCTTGGCGACACGACTCTCGTGGCCGTGGTCATGCAGAGCGTTAACACAGACTGGCAGCTCCGCAACAAGGTATGGAAGCAGAATTTCACGGTAAATGGACCGAATGGTGAGGCTTCGGGAGAACACTATGCATACGCGAAGGCTGTGGACAAGGTCGCCGACGATATCGCCGCGCTTGCCGGTGACGGGGATACGACGTACTGGCTTACCGGTCAGAGCAGGGGAGGCGCATTGACAAACGTGCTCGCTGTGAGACTGGCGGAGAAGGTGGACGGAGCTAAGATCTTCGCATACACATTTGAGGCTCCGGCGACGGTAGATGCCGACGCAGCCGGAAGCTACAAGAACATACACAACTACATCTGCAGCGACGATATCGTCACTTACATGCCTATGTGGGGAATGACCCGCTACGGCGTGACACATGATCTCAGGAAGGATACTGATAAAGAGCTCGCCGACGCGCTTGCGGCGCTTGGAAGTCCTGCGGCAGACATGAGAGCAAGGATAGTCACCGATGACGTGGCCGCGAAACTTGCGGAGAATCTTGACGCAAGAGTAGCCTCCCGCGAGGAGTTCTCTGCCGAGAGGACGGACAGCTGGACTGACGGTGACGGCTCGCATGAGGTGACGTACAGCTATCAGGACGCGCTGGTGAAACTGATGGATCTCGTGTTCAGAGAGAACTATGAGGATTCATCGCTCCTGGAGGGGCTGGCTTCAAAGAGAGGTGACCTTGAGGGCGCCATCGGCGACCTGACCAATGGAGTGAAGGCTGAAAACAGCGGCGGCGATCCAAGCGCGGATTACTGGGCTGCGACAAAGAGCATG
>JBGUME010000159.1:0-12443 GCA_045116695.1 Anaerovoracaceae bacterium
GAGACAGGTAGTAGAGGAGATCGGCGGCGGAGTTCCGAACGGAAAGAAGTTCAAGGCTGCTCAGACAGGCGGACCTTCCGGCGGATGCATCCCTGCCAAGTCCTATGACGTTCCTATCGACTACGAATCACTCAAGGCCATCGGCTCCATGATGGGATCCGGCGGAATGATCGTACTCGACGAGGACAACTGCATGGTAGATATCGCTAAGTTCTACCTCGGATTCACGGTAAGCGAATCCTGCGGAAAGTGCACACCGTGCCGTATCGGCACAAAGCGCATGCTCGAGATCCTCGAGAAGATTTCGGCAGGCAGAGGTGAGATCGAAGACCTCGACAAGCTGGATGAGCTGGCTCACTACATTCAGGCCAACGCTCTCTGCGGACTCGGTCAGACAGCACCTAACCCTATCCTCTCGACGATCGAGCACTTCAGAGATGAGTATGAAGCTCACATCATTGAAAAGAGATGCCCGGCAGGCGTCTGCAAGGCTCTGCTCAATTATGTGATCGATCCTGAGAAGTGCAAGGGCTGCACAAAGTGCGCCCGCAACTGCCCGGTCGGCGCCATCAGCGGCGCTGTCAAGCAGCCACACGTTATTGATCCGGCTAAGTGCATCAAGTGCGGTGCCTGCATGGAGAACTGCGCATTCGGTGCAATAAGCAGAAAGTAAGGGGAGGTGAACACAATGGCAGATATCAAAGTAACGGTTGATAACATTACCGTAACTGTTCCGGAAGGTTCCACCTTACTGGATGCGGCTCATAAAGCCGGCATAGACATCCCTACACTGTGCTATCTGAGAGACATCAATGAGATCGGTGCCTGCAGAATATGCGTATGCGAGGTAGTAGGAGCGAGAGCTCTCGTCGCTGCCTGCGTATATCCATGCACAGACGGTATGGTAGCTTATACCAACACAGAGAAGATCAAGGATTACAGGCGTAAGACTCTTCAGCTGATCCTGTCCGATCACGATCAGGACTGCCTCGGCTGCGTAAGATCCACAGACTGCGAACTCCAGGCTCTCTGCAAACGCTACGGCGTTGAGAAGACAGACTACTATGAAGGCGTTAAGAATGACTTCGCAATCGATGCTTCTTCTGCTTCCATAGTAAGAGACAACAACAAGTGCATCCTCTGCAGAAGATGTACAGCTGCATGCGAGAAGTATCAGAGCATCGGTGTTATCGGCGCCAATGACAGAGGATTCGCTACCCACATCGGAAGCGCGTTCGAACTTCCTCTCGCTGAGACAAGCTGCGTAAACTGCGGACAGTGCATCGTTGCATGTCCGGTTGGCGCTCTGCATGAGAAGGATGCAACGGCTGCTGTAAAGGCTGCTCTCGCGGATCCTTCGAAGACAGTAGTAGTTCAGGCTGCTCCTTCGGTAAGAGTCGGACTCGGCGAATGCTTCGGCATGCCGATCGGCGCTGAGGTAGAAGGCAAGATGGCAGCCGGAATGAGAAGACTCGGATTCGACGCTGTATTCGACACCAACTTCTCTGCTGACCTCACGATCGTTGAGGAAGCAAACGAGCTCATCGAGAGAGTTACAAAGGGCGGAGTACTCCCGATGATCACATCCTGCTCACCGGGATGGATCAAGTTCATCGAGCACTACTATCCTGAACTTCTCCCTAACGTATCGTCCTGCAAGTCGCCTCAGCAGATGTTCGGCGGCGTAGTCAAGACGTTCTGGGCTGAGAAGAAGGGCATCGATCCTAAGGACATCGTTTCCGTATCGATCATGCCATGTACAGCCAAGAAGTTTGAGTGCGGCAGAGACGATCAGTCCGCGGCAGGAGTACCTGATGTGGATTACGCTCTGACAACAAGAGAACTCGGCAGACTCATCAACGAAGCCGGTATCGATTTCGTCAACCTGCCGGATGAGCCATATGATGATCCTCTGGGCGAAAGCACAGGCGCTGCCGTCATCTTCGGAGCGACAGGCGGAGTTATGGAAGCTGCTCTCAGAACAGCCGTTGAATGGATCACAGGCAAACAGCTCGGTAAGGATCTCCTCGAGTTCCAGGATGTCCGCGGAGTTGAGGGCGTAAAGGAAGCAAGCTACAAGGTAGGCGACCTCGAAGTAAGCGTTGCCGTAGCTTCCGGCCTTGCAAACGCGCGTAAAGTACTTGAGATGGTCAAGTCAGGCGAGAAGAATTACACATTCATCGAGATCATGGCTTGCCCTGGCGGCTGCGTAAACGGCGGCGGACAGCCACACGTACCGGCTAAGATCAAGAACTTCATCGACGTACGTGAAGTAAGAGCTAAGGGCCTCTACGATCTCGACGCGGCAAGACCTCTTAGAAGATCGCATGAGAACCCAAGCATCAAGGCTATCTATGACGAATACTTCGGATCATATGGAAGCCACAAGGCTCACGAAGTGCTGCACACAACGTATGTAGCACGCAAGGTGAATGCAGACCACGAATAGTTTTCGTATCTGAACAAACTACAGAAGCTGCCTCGCTTAAAGCGGGGCAGTTTTATTTACAGTCATTTATTAATTCAATAAGAGGGCAGTGAGCGTTTAAAAACGGCAGCCTTTGTGGTACAATACGAAGGCGTGCGGCCTAGCCGCGCGTACAACTATAAACTTACGGAGGCTTTTGATGATTCACGAAAACGCTTGGAACACCTACAGCGCTGAAGACTTGAAAAAACTCGAGAAACTGGGCGCTGATTATATTGCCTTTCTTAACAGCGGCAAGACGGAGCGCGAGTGCGCTGAACTTATCGTTGATATGGCAAAAGAGCACGGTTACAAAGACCTTGCAGGTGTGATCGAAAAAGGGGAGAAACTTGCAAAAGGGGACAAAGTATACGCAGTCAACATGGACAAGATGGTAATGCTGCTCAACATCGGCGAAGACATCGTCGGAGACGGCATGAACATCATCGGATCCCATATCGATTCTCCAAGACTCGATATCAAGCAGAACCCGCTCTATGAATCGGGAGACCTTGCTTTTCTTGACACCCATTATTACGGCGGTATCAAAAAGTACCAGTATGTAACTATTCCGCTCGCTCTCCACGGCGTAGTGGTAAAGCCGGACGGAACGAAGATAAAGATCAGCATAGGCGAAAAGGACGATGAGCCTGTGTTCATCATCAGCGATCTTCTGGTGCACCTGGCAGGCGAACAGATGAAGAAGCCGCTTGCCGAGGCTGTAACAGGTGAGAATCTCGATATCCTTGTAGGATGCAAGCCTCTTAAGGGAAAAGAAAAGGAAGCTGTAAAAGAAGCTGTGCTGAATGCCTTAAAGGATGAATACGGCATCGAAGAAGCAGACTTCATCTCCGCAGAACTCGAGGCGGTACCTGCCGGCAAAGCAAGAGAAGCCGGATTCGACCGTTCCATGATAGTCGCATACGGACAAGATGACAGAAGCTGCGCCTTCTCAGCGCTCACAGCGCTTATGGATGTGAGCGACCCTAAGACTACTTCATGCGGCCTTTTCGTGGATAAGGAAGAGATAGGCAGCTTTGGAGCAACCAGCATGGCATCACGATTCTTTGAATACATGCTGAGAGAAGTGCTTGACAGACTGGGCGTCTACAGCGAGATCAATCTCGGCAGATGCCTCAGAAACAGCCGCATGCTGAGTTCCGACGTGAGTTCCGCTTACGATCCTCTTTACTCTGACAGATTTGAGAAAAAGAACACGTCCATACTCGGACACGGTCTTGCCATA
Organism: Anaerovoracaceae bacterium; assembly: GCA_045116695.1. GTDB lineage: Bacteria > Bacillota > Clostridia > Peptostreptococcales > Anaerovoracaceae > Crickella. The sequence continues at coordinate 3,714 of JBGUME010000159.1, forward strand.
CACAAATACACGGGATCAAGGGGCAAAAGCGGATCCAATGACGCGAACGCGGAGTACCTCGGACAGCTCAGAAAGATACTGGACAAGCACGGTGTCGTTTATCAGACATCCGAACTCGGCAAGGTAGACGGGGGAGGAGGCGGCACCATCGCGAAGGTGCTTGCGCAGTATGGCATGCAGGTGGTCGACTGCGGAGTCGCGCTCCTCTCGATGCATGCTCCTTGGGAGACGCTTTGCAAGGCGGATCTCTATGAGACAATGAAAGGCTACAGAGCCTTCCTGATCGAAGCATAAACAGGAGAGACATATTTGTTTAAAGCAGGACTTTTCACATTTCTGATGGCCATGGTGCCGGTGGTAGAGCTGAGAGGCGCGATCCCTTACGGGGTGATCGCGGGTCTTAGTGTGCCTGCGGCATTCATCATCGCCGTGATAGGAAACCTTGTACCGATACCGATCCTTGTTGTCTTTACCCGCAAGGTCTTCGAATGGCTGCGTACCAAGAGCGAATGGCTCGACAGCATCGTCAGAAGACTCGAAGCCAAGGCGGATGACAAGAAAGAAATCGTTCAGAAATACGAGTTCTGGGGCCTGGTACTGCTGGTGGCTATACCTCTGCCGGGGACGGGCGCCTGGACAGGAGCGCTCGTGGCAGCGATGATGGATATGAGGCTCAAAAGAGCCATGCCAGCCATCATACTCGGAGTCATAATAGCCGGAGTGATAGTCACTACCGTAACATACGGGGCAGGAGCGCTTCTGTAAGCCAGGTCCATTGACCTATGACAAATGATGGATAGAATCAAAAACGACGATGTAAAGATTACTTTACATCGTCGTTCTGCTTTTTTACGCATTTTGCTGCCGGCTGTTACAATGGTTTGCGGAACAGTTCGACATACGGCATCTCTTCGAATCCCTTTCTTTTGTACACTTCCATGGCGTGAAGATTTTCATGTTCAGCTTCAAGCCTGTGCAGTGCGTCGGGATATGCATACCTCAGGTGATCAAAGAACTCCGATGAGAGTCCCTTGCTGCGGGCTTCCTCTTTAAGATATATGTCTTCGATCCATACGCAGTGGACGCCGTATTCAGTGCTGAAGCTGTGTGCCAGCATCGCATATCCCAGAAGATGCTCATCATCCGAATCCGTGAAAACGAATCCTTCCGCGAAGGGACTTTCCGAGACGCATTCGTTGATATCGTTGTTGAAGATCTCTTCCGAACCATTGGTCATGACAGCTTCAGAAGAATAGAACACACGCATCATCTCCAGGACCTGCGCACGGTCACGCTCCTCCATGTGCCTTAGATTCATTACTTTTTCTTTCCGAGCTCCTTGGCGCGCTCCGTAGACTTGATAACTGTATCGATGAATGCGCCGCGGACTCCGTGTTCCTCCAGTGTCTTGATGCCGATAATGGTGTTTCCGCCAGGCGAGCACACCTGGTCTTTCAGGAATCCCGGATGCTGACCTGTCTCAAGAACCATCTTAGCGGCTCCCATTACTGTCTGAGCAGCCAGGTTCTGCGCTGTCTTGCGCGGAAGTCCTTTAGCGACTCCGCCGTCTGCCAGCGCCTCGATCACAAGATAGATGTATGCAGGTCCGGCTCCGGAAAGACCGCAGGCCGTGTCGATAAGATCCTCATTCATCCACTCGACTATACCCAGCGTTTCAAAGAGCTTCTGCGCGAATTCCTTCTCTTCGTCTGTAAAGTCAGTGCCTGAATCGAGAGCAAATGCTCCCATACCTACGAGGGCGGGGGTGTTTGGCATGAGTCTCAAAAGTCTGAACTTTCCGCCTGTCATCTCACGTATCGTCTCGGTCGTAAGGCCGGCCATTATGGAGATCATCGCCTTGCCGTCGAGGGTATCGCCCAGCTGAGCGAGAGCTTTTGCCGCATACTGCGGCTTTACGCATGACAGAAGGATATCGACTTTTTCTCCGAGCTCCTTGTTGTCTGTCACGATATTGCAGCCCATATCTTTGTATTTGTCTGTGATGGCGGTCGAAACGTCAGATACGTAAACATCCTTTGCATCAAAAACGCCTGCCTTGATAGCTCCGGAAAGGATGGCTCCTCCCATGGCGCCCGCGCCCAGAAATCCAACTTTCATATTGTTTGCCTCCGTGTAATAGTGCTTTGAAATATCAACTACATGACCATTGTAGCACTTAAGGGCAGCAGCATATCAAGTTATTTTTAAAACTATCTTTATTGTTATTTACAAACAGTTGTTCTAATGTTATTATTTGCACGTAAAACACACAAAAGGGTGTTGGAAATCCAACAGTCAGGGAACAAATAGATGAAAAAAGACTTTCCTAAGATCGGTCCTACAGTCACGATGTTCGTGCCGTACGACTGTAATAACGCGTGTCCATTCTGTGTAAACAAGAAAGAATACAGAGACACGTCAGCATTCGACCTCGACAGATGTTACAGATCACTGGATCTGATGAACAGGATATTTCCGCATAATGATATCGTGCTGACAGGCGGTGAGCCCCTCGCCGAACTCGGAGCCCTGCAGGACATCCTTGATCACATAGCCGACGGGCATCATATCTATATCAATACGACCATGCCGGTAGGCGAAGGCCAGACCATAGAAGACGTCGCCGCAGTCCTCAACAAGTACAAGGACCGCATCAGCTGCGTCAATGTATCCAGGCACCTCAAGCATTATGTCAGGGAATGCCCGGACGAGATCTTCGATCTTCTGCAGTTCAGGACAAGGATAAACTGCGTGGTTTTCGAGGACGCGAAGGATCCTGAGACAAAAGAGAAGCTGATAAAGTTCCTCGACAGGTTCAAGGGACGTGAGATCCAGCTCAGAGCCAACTATTCGTTCCTGACACTTGAGAACGTGTTCGACACGGAAAATGACAATCTCTTCAAACTGATCTCGGAGATCTGCGAGTACAAGTATCCTCTTGAAAAGGAAAGATTCAGGACGGGATTCGTATTCGAGCGCGAGGGAAGCAAGATCACATATCACAAGACACTGCCGTTCGCCAAGGTAGACGGCATAGTCGGAGACATCATCATCAGACAGACAGGCCGCATCTATGACGACTGGAACGAGTACGGCCACGAACTGAACATAAACGATCTGGTAGACCATCAGTACAAATAACGGAGGATATCATGAAAAAGAGTGAACAACGCCAGAATGACATACTCGCATTCATGAAGAAGACCATAGCCGCCAAAGGCTATTCACCAACGGTAAGAGAGATATGCGCTGCACTTGAGATAAAGTCTACATCGACGGTCCACAGCGACATAAAGGCGTTGGAAGATAAGGGCCTTGTCAGAAAAGATCCTGCAAAGCCAAGGACAGTCCTTCCCGTAGATAATGAATACAAGAAGGCCGATCCGACATCTTTCGATACCGTATCGCTTCCTGTCGTAGGCAGAGTCGCCGCAGGTGAGCCTGTCCTCGCAGAGCAGAACATAGTTGACGAGATGCCTATTCCGTCAAGATTCGTAGGGCCGGGCACCAATTTCATCCTTACGGTCCACGGTGACAGTATGGTGAACGTCGGGATCAACGACGGAGACTATCTGATAGTTCAGGAGTCGCACGACGCTTCAAACGGCGAAATCGTGGTAGCTTTGGTAAATGATGACTATGAGACAGGCGCTACGGTAAAGAGATTCTACAAGGAAAAAGATCACATCAGGCTGCAGCCTGAGAACGACTACATGGATCCTATTATCGCACATGATGTCACGATAGTCGGAAAGGTCAAGGGAGTATTCAGATACTTCAACTAAAACAGTTAAAAACAGCCCCCAAGGGGACTGTTCATTCCATCGCGCATCCAATTCTTGTGCGATGTTACCGGCGGGCATTTGAGGTCCTTCTCATCAGCCCGCTTTTTATTTTACATATACTGCCTTAGAGCGCCTTCTATGATGTGAAAGGGCAGCCCCATTACATTCTCATAGTCGCCGTCGATATGGTCTATATACCGGCCAAAGTATCCCTGTATAGCGTAAGAGCCGGCCTTGTCGTAAGGCTCCCGGCGGGATATGTAGTCGTTTATGTCGTCATCCGTATAGTTGACGCAGTGCACGGCGGTCACATCGTTCATAACGGTCTCGGATCCGCTGCTGACGTCTATGAGGCAGACGCCCGTGACTACATAATGATATGTACCGCGGATCTTGTCCAGCATACGGAAAGCGTCATCTCTGTCTGCCGGCTTGCCCATTATCTCGTCCTTCCAGACGATGGTATCAGCTCCCAATATTACAAAACCCTCAAATGACGGATCATCCTTTACGGCAGCATAACAGGCGCGCGCCTTATCTGATGACAGCTTCTCTACGGCTTCGGTCATGCCGATACCCTCAGGAAGCGATTCATCGGTGTCCTGGGGCAAAATAACGGGCTCTATGCCGTGTTTATTCAATATTTCGAGGCGTCTTGGCGACGCAGAGGCAAGAATTATCTTCATGGCAAAATTGTAGCACATTTTTGTTGACAAAGAGCGACTTCATACATATAATAAGCGAGGTCAAAGCAGAAGTTATCCGCTTCTCGCCTTACAGACTAACGTTGGTAGGGCCACATAAGATACAGAAAGTCTTATTCGCGGATGCTTGTGCGTCCGCGATTTTTATTAGCGGACATAATAATAAACCAAAAGGCTCTATTCAGAAAGAGAGGGACAGAACCATTAGCGCCAGAGACAATAAGAAGAATCAGACGCAGATCAATGAGGATATCATGGCCGATGAGGTCAGACTCATTGACGAAGAAGGAGTGATGCGCGGCATCGTCAGCATCGACGAAGCGCTCGCGCTCGCAGAGGAAGCAGACCTCGATCTGGTCAACATCTCGCCAAACGCGGATCCGCCGGTATGCAAGATCCTTGACTACGGCAAGTACCGCTATGAGCAGCAGAAGAAAGAGAAGAACGCGAAGAAGAATCAGCATGTCACCGAGATCAAGGAGATAAGGCTGAGCGCGTCCATCGAAGACCACGACATCGAAGTCAAGGCCAAGGCGGCGAGCAAGTTCCTTCAGGACGGCGACAAGGTAAAGGTATCACTGAGATTCCGCGGCAGAGAGCGTGACTACACGCAGCTCGGTTTCGACGCGATGAAGAGATTCGCTGACATGGTTGCAGATTACGGTGTCATCGAAAAGGAACCTAAGATGGAAGGCCGCAGGATGAACATGTTCCTCGCACCGAAGAAGGACAAAAAATAAGATAACGATACAGGAGGATAACCCAAATGGCTAAAAACAAGATGAAGTCACACAGGGGCGCAATGAAGCGCCTGCATGTTACAGGCTCCGGCAAGGTCAAGAGAAACAAGGCTTATAAGAGCCACATCCTGACCAAGAAGACCGCGAAGAGAAAAAGAGGCCTGCGCAAGGCTACTACACTTACAAGTGCAGATCTGAAGCGCATGCTGAGATCGATGGCTAAGTAAGGGGAGGTGTAACAATGGCAAGAGTAAAGAAGGGCGTAAACGCTCACAAGAGACATAAAAAGATTCTGAAGCAGGCTAAGGGATTCTACGGCAGAAGGAAGAACACCTTCAGAGCAGCCAACCCGGCAGTTATGAGAAGCCTGAGATCGGCATACGTAGGCCGCAAGAACAAGAAGAGAGAGTACAGAAGACTTTGGATCGCAAGGATCAACGCTGCTTCCAGAGCGAACGGACTCAGCTACAGCAAGCTGATGAACGGACTCAAGAAGGCCGGCATCGAGATCAACAGAAAGATGCTCTCCGAGATGGCTATCTTTGACGCAGCAGGTTTTGCAGATCTCTGCGAGACAGCCAAGAAGTTCAACTAATGGAATACTTCATCAGCCATATAGGCATTATCCTTATAGCAGGCGCCTTTGTAGCGGCATGCGCTGTCGCATGGTGGTATCTCACTGAGAAAAACGCCATACTTATAAGACAGAGGGCAGAGGCAAAACGCAGGGCTCAGGCTGAGGATAAAGGCAAGGAAGAATAAACGAAAACTCCGGCTTTGAGGCCGGAGTTTTCTGTTGCGAAAATATCTAACTAAGAAAGAACAATCAAAAGAAAAAGGTTTACTGTCGAATTCCTTCGACACCTATATTGTAGCATTGCTTTGTGTTGTTATTATTGAGCAATTGTGAAGCAAATTTCACAATTGCCTGGCAGGTTAAATGCACATCATAGTGCTTGCCTCGAGGCGACCGGATCTGTCATTGCATCCTCAGTCGCTCCGTGCCCCGGGACGCTTGCGGAACTCGCTTCGCTCAGACATCCGCACAACGTCAGCCGGGTCGCGTTCACTCCTTCGGTGCAGCTGACAAGATCCGCTCGCGATTCTCGGCTCGCCTCTCCGATGCGCATTGCCGGTTCTCCAATGCTCTAAATATGTTAAGAGATATGCAACACCACAAGATATTGTGATAACATCGATTTGCATATGGAAAAAAGGACTCATTTTGGAGTCTGAAAAAATGGAGGGAATCGTTATGAAATGCCCGTATTGTAACTTTGAAGACACGAAGGTAGTTGACTCCAGACCTGTTGAAGACGGTCTCGCTACCAGAAGAAGACGTGAGTGCACCAAGTGCAAGAAGAGATTCACGACCTTTGAGAAGATCGAGAATTCTTTGCTCGTGGTAGTCAAAAAGGACGGTACAAGAGAGAGCTTCGACAAGAATAAGATCGTCAACGGCATCATGAAAGCGTGCCAGAAGACAAAGGTCACTTACGAGGATGTCCAGAGGATCGCAGACAATATCGAGCGCGGACTCTCTAACACAATGGAAAAGGAGATCCAGTCGACAAATATCGGTCTTCTGATCATGGAAGAGCTCAAGGCCATCGATCAGGTGGCATACGTAAGATTCGCTTCCGTATACAGAGAGTTCCAGACGATCGATACATTCATCGACGAGATCAACAAGCTCACAAAAAATAAAAAGAAATAAAAGGGAGGAGCAATATGCTCAGAGTTGCCATAGACGGACCAAGTGGAACAGGCAAGAGTACCATCGCCAAGGCTACAGCCGTCCGCTTCGGACTGGAATATATTGACACGGGCGCCATGTATAGAGCGCTCGGCCTTAAGGCGCGCAGGACAGGCGTGGATGAATTCAATGAAGATGCTGTAAGAGAGATGCTTGACGTCACTTCGATAGACTTCAACGGTGGAGCGACCATGCTCGACGGTGAGGACGTGAGCGGGCTCATCAGGACCAACGAGATCTCGATGGCCGCATCTAATATCTCCAAGCTTGCGATCGTCAGGGCAAAGGTCGATGAAGTCAGCAGACATCTGGCTGCGACAAAGGATGTTGTCATGGAAGGAAGAGACATCGGCACAACAGTCATTCCGGATGCCGAGGTCAAAATATTCATGACGGCTTCGCCTGAGATCAGGGCGGAGAGGCGCTATAAGCAGCTGCTGGAAGCAGGGAAGGAAGCCGACTACGATCAGATCTTAAAGGAAGTACAGGAGAGGGATTATCAGGACTCGCACCGCGAGGTCAGTCCTCTGAGACAGGCAGACGATGCCGTATTTCTGGATACTTCAAACCTGAATATAGAAGAGGTCGTAGACGCGGTAGCGGATATAATAATGGATAAGACCGGACGCAGAACATAGCGTGCACATTAACAGAATCTAATGAGCCACGTCCTTGTGGGCGTGGCTTTTTTAGTGGTAAAATCATCATGTGTGCTCCGGGAAGGAGTAAAAATGCAGATCAAGAAAATGCCTGAGAGCGAAAGACCTCAGGAGAAGATGCTCTACGCGGGAGCGGGAGGGCTGAGCAACGCTGAATTGCTGGCGCTCATCATAAGGACGGGTACCGGAAACAAATCGGCGGTAAGACTTGCGGATGAGATCATATCCTACGCAAATGAAAACACAGGCGGCCTGGGCATGGCCGAGGTCAAGGAATTGACTGAGATAGACGGCATAGGGGAGGCAAAAGCCTGCTCCATCGTAGCTGCTATGGAACTCTCAAAACGCCTTATATCTGACCGCCGGGGAGAGGTAAAAGTCAGGATACGTGACAGCCAGCAGGTCGCTGACATACTGATGGAAGAGATGATGTACGAGAAGAGAGAATTCTTCATGACGCTGAATCTCAACACTAAGCTGCAGATAGAGTCAAAATCGATCATCTCGATAGGCAACATCGACAGCGCGCCGGTACACCCGAGGGAAGTTTTCGGGCCGGCGATAAGACGCGGAGCTGCCGCGGTGGTAGTGGCTCACAATCATCCGAGCGGAGACCCGACGCCCAGCATGCAGGATATAGATGTAACCAGGAGGCTGCTGGAGGCATCGGAGATACTCGGCATAAAGCTGCTGGATCACGTGATAGTCGGCAACGGCTGTTTTACCAGCATGAAAGCTGAGGGATATTTTACAGATCAGGGAAAGATATTGAAGGCATAATGGAAAGAACAGTAACAATACAGGATGTCATAGACGCTCTGGGAATGGAGGGTTTGCTTGTATCGATAAACGGCGAGCCGTCGTGCTCTGCTCTCATGGCATTATATACAGATCCGGTGCTTGCTGAGATAGGCGCAAGACCTGTAAGCGGAGTGACATTCAACTCCATGGAAGTCGCGAAGGGCTCACTTTTTGTATGCAAGGGAGCGCTGTTCAAGGAGAAATACCTTGAGGACGCTCTGGTGGCAGGAGCATCATGCTTTGTCAGGGAAGATCCTGACGCGCCGGAGACTCCGTCGTGCAGGA
>JBGUME010000160.1:0-3983 GCA_045116695.1 Anaerovoracaceae bacterium
AGGAGTCTCGATCGGGCACATTCTTCCGTAGTGGGAGTAGTGTACGTCTCTGACTTCCATGCCGGCTCTTTCTCTCGAAAGTCCGCCAGGTCCGAGCGCTGACAGTCTTCTCTTGTGAGTGAGCTCTGCCAGCGGGTTGTTCTGGTCCATGAACTGCGACAGCTGTGAAGATCCGAAGAACTCCTTGATAGCCGCGGTCACAGGCCTGATGTTTATCAGCTGCTGAGGAGTCGAGTTCTCTGTCGTCATCCTCTCTCTGATCGTCTTCTCCATCCTTGCGAATCCGATCCTGCACTGGTTCTGCAGCAGCTCTCCGACCGTCTTGAGACGTCTGTTGCTCAGGTGGTCGATGTCGTCGGTCTCGCCGACGCCGTGGCTGAGGTTGATCAGATAGCTTATGGAAGCGACGATGTCCTCAAGGATGATGTGCTTAGGGCTCAGCTCTTTTCTTCTGTTGGCGATTCCCGCCTTCAGCTTGTCTTCGTCGCCCTCTGCCTTCTCGATGATGTCCATGAGTGCAGGATAGAACACCTTCTCGGACAGCCTGTATGGAGTGAGGTCGATGTTGACGTACTGTGCAGGGTCTACGAAGTTGTTTCCGATGACCTTTGTCACTACGTCCTGCTCATCCTCGTTCTTGCTGTGTACGAGTACGGACTTGACACCTGCGTCCTCGATGACCATAGCCATGCTTCTGGAGATCTCACCGCCATCTTCTACCAGGACTTCTCCGGTGTTAGGGTCGATGATGTCCTCGGCTGCTACGGTGTCAACAAGTCTGTTTGCGAGTCCCAGCTTGCGGTTGTACTTGAATCTTCCGACCTTTGCCAGGTCATAGCGTCTCTCGTCAAAAAGCAGCGCCATCAGCATTGATCTTGCGTTCTCAACTGTAGGCGGCTCTCCCGGTCTCAGTCTTCTGTAGAGTTCTCTGAGTCCGTCTGCGCTGTTCTTGGTGGTGTCCTTCTCAAGTGTGTTCTGCAGTCTCTGGTCGTCTCCGAAGAGAGCGATGATGTCCTCGTTGCTGCTGAGCTGCAGGGCTTCAGGATCGATGATGCCGAGCGCTCTGAGGAACGATGTCAGCGGCTGCTTTCTTGTTCTGTCAACTCTGACGTAAAGGATGCCCTGGGAGTCCGTCTCATACTCGAGCCATGCGCCTCTGTTAGGGATGACCTGCGAGCTGTACAGTCTCTGGTTGGACTTGTCCGTCGTTACGTCATAGTACGGTCCCGGGGAACGCACCATCTGTGTGACGATGGCTCTCTCGGCTCCGTTGTAAACGAATGTGCCCTTCTCAGTCATGAGAGGGAAGTCGCCCATGAATACGTCCTGCTCCTTGATCTCACCGGTCTCGCGGTTGATCAGTCTTACCTTGACGGTCAGAGCAGTAGCGTATGTGGCGTCTCTCTCCTTGCACTCCTCCTGATCGTATTTAGGAGTGTCGGAGAAATGATAATCCGCAAACTCGAGACTAAGAGTGTTGGTCGTGTCGCGGATTGGCGATACGTCGTCAAGAACCTCTCCGAGGCCCTCTTCGACGAACCATTTGTACGACTTTGTCTGTACATCGATGAGGTTAGGCATCTCGCAGACCTCATGGATCTTGGCAAAGCTCATACGCTCTTTTCTTCCAACTTTGATTGGGGTTGGCATTGTGTTATGCTCCTTCTGTTGTTTCTTAAAAAGTGCAGAATTTTGTCTGTTTTTTGCCGTATTTTACGGCTCTTAATACGCACGAAATGAGCCTCGAAAGCCGGGGCTCATTTTATTGCGTGGGTCGGACTAATATCGCATAGTCCAATTTGTGGTGTTTGTTTAGATGGCCGGAGCAAATATCCGGCAGAACCGACTCCGCGGTAGCCGGCACATAGCGATTGACGAGCAGCCTTAGCGACGAGCAGGCGAGGAGCCTGTGTCGGCTGCGATGTCAGAGCTTAGTACCGCTGCGTTAAGCCGCGGTGAGGCGAGAGCCGTATCGGTTCGGACGGACATTTGCGCAAGGCCGTCCTGATAACTTACTGAAGTTCAACTACAGCGCCAACTGCCTCGAGGGCTTCCTTAAGAGCGTTAGCTTCGTCAGGCAGCGCACCTTCCTTGATTGTTGCAGGGGCGGAGTCTACGAGTTCCTTTGCTTCCTTCAGGCCGAGTCCTGTAGCTTCTCTGACAGCCTTGATAACCTTGATCTTTTCCTGTCCGATCTCCTTCAGTACGACGTTGAAGTCGCTCTTCTCTTCCTCTTCAGCTGCTGCTGCACCGCCTGCTGCAGGTGCTGCTACTGCTACTGCGCTTACGCCGAATTCTTCCTCAAGAGCCTTAACGAGCTCGTTGATCTCAAGAATAGTCATGCTCTTCAGAGCCTCAATGATCTGAGTCTTATCCATTGTTTTTCTCCTTTTCCAAAATGTTCGTTACGCGGCTTTGCCGCCTTGTTTGTAGATTAGTGTAATTATGCTTCTTTTTCTGCGATCGCTTTGAGAGTGAGCGCCAGCTTTGTCATCGGGCTCTGGATGCTTCCCATGAAACGTGCGATGAGAACTTCTCTTCCCGGAATGCTTGCGAACTCTTCTGTCTGGGCCTTGTCCATTACGTTGCCTTCAACGTATCCGCCCTTGAATGCCATCTTCTTGAATTCCTTGATGGCCTTGGCCAGAACTCTTGCGCCGGCTGTAGCGTCCTCGCCGCTGAATGCGAGTGCTGTTGAGCCTTTCAGGATGTCGCCTTCTGCGAGTCCTGCGAATTCCGTACCGTCGATCGCTCTTTTGATCAGCGTGTTCTTATATACTGTGAAGTCGACGCCTTCCTTTCTGAGATCTGCTCTCATCTTGTCAGCCTCGGCTACAGTGAGTCCCAGATAGTCAACTGCGACGATGGATCCGGCCTTTTCGAATTTTTCCTTGATCTCGTCGATGACGACCTGTTTAGCTTGCTTTGCTTCTACAGACATTTTTTCTCCTTTCCGGCGATATCCCTTCGCCTTATTTTGTCATGTAGGTACAAATACCCCGCGGTCATGGAGACAGCGGGGTTCAAATCTATGAATTGTACCTCGGCGGGAAATTAAGCTTTCGCACCCGCTGTCTTAGGTTGGATATTCGCTTTTCTTTTTGTCTTTTCAGACTAGAGTACAACTGTTGCAGGGTTGATCTTTACTCCAGGGCTCATCGTTGCTGCGATGCTGATGCTCTTGAAGTACTGTCCCTTTGCTGCTGCCGGCTTAGCCTTTGCGATAGCCTGGATGAGTGCGTTAGCGTTCTCTACCAGCTGCTCTTCTGTGAAGGACTTCTTGCCGATGATGCAGTGAATGATGTTGGACTTGTCGAGTCTGTACTCAACCTTACCGGCCTTGATGTCTGCCAGGGCCTTTGTGAGGTCCATCGTAACTGTTCCCGACTTAGGGTTTGGCATCAGTCCTCTAGGTCCCAGGATCTTACCGAGGCGTCCTACGACTCCCATCATGTCAGGTGTCGCAACGACTGCGTCGAAGTCGAACCAGTTCTCTTTCTGGATCTTTTCTGCCATGTCCTCAGCGCCTACGAAGTCAGCGCCTGCTGCTGTTGCTTCCTCTGCCTTAGGGCCCTTAGCGAAAACCAGGACTTTCTTGGTCTTGCCTGTGCCGTGAGGGAGAACCATAGCTCCTCTTACCTGCTGATCTGCATGTCTGCCGTCTACTCCGAGGCGGAAGTGCATCTCAACTGTTTCGTCGAACTTTGCGTTGTCAAAGCTCTTGATCTGCTTAACTGCAGTTGCTACGTCTACGAGCTCGTGCTTGTCATAGGACTTCGCAAGCTCTGCGTATCTCTTTGATCTTTTCATTTTTTCCTCCTTGTGGTACTAGCGGCTTTCAGCCTCCCACTTCATTACTCAACTACCGTGACTCCCATGCTGCGGGCTGTTCCCTTGATCATGTCTACTGCTGCCTCGAGGGATGCTGCATTGAGATCCGGCATCTTTGTCTTTGCGATCTCTTCTGCCTGTGCGAGCGTGAT
>JBGUME010000161.1:0-5139 GCA_045116695.1 Anaerovoracaceae bacterium
GATCGTGGACATCAGACGTGTTGCCAAGACAGTTAAGGGCGGAAGAAACATGAGATTCTCCGTCACAGTAGTTGTCGGCGACGGCGAGGGCCACGTAGGAATGGGCCTCGGCAAAGCGATCGAGATCCCTGAAGCTGTAAGAAAAGCTACAGAAGATGCTAAGAAGAAACTGATATATGTACCGACAGTCGGAACTACAGTTCCTCACGAGACTGTTGGTGAGTTCGGAGCGGGCAAGGTCCTCATCATGCCGTCAGCAAAGGGTACAGGAGTTATCGCGGGTTCATCCGTTCGTACAGTACTCGAAGCAGCAGGCATCAAGGACGTAAGAGCCAAGTCGCTCGGAACGAGCAACACCGGCAACATGGCCAGAGCAACAATGGAAGGTCTCAAGAACCTGACAACCGTTGAGGAAGTTGCTAAGCGCCGTGGCAAGACACCGGAAGAGATCATTGGATAGGAGGCAAGGGAAATGGCAAAACTGAGAATCACATTAGTCAAGAGCCCTATCGCTTGTCAGCCTAGGCAGAGAAAGACCGTCGAGGCGCTCGGACTCAGGAAACTCAATCACTCGGTAGAGCTTGAGGATTCTCCTGCAACAAGAGGCGCGATCAACAAGGTCTCGCATCTGCTCAAAGTAGAAGAACTGTAAGGAGGGCAAAGGCCATGAGAATTCATGAACTTAAAAAGCCGGAAGGCTCCACAAAGGCTCCTAAGAGAATCGGCCGCGGCCAGGGTACCGGACAGGGAACAACTGCCGGCAGAGGTATGAACGGTCAGAACTCCAGAAGCGGCGGCGGAGTAAGACTCGGCTTCGAGGGTGGCCAGATGCCACTCTACAGAAGACTCCCTAAGAGAGGCTTCAACAACAAATGGGCTAAGGAATACGCCGAAGTCAACGTTAAGGATCTCAACAGATTCGAAAACGGAACAGTCGTAGATCTCGCACTTCTGCTCGAGACAGGCCTTGTTGGTAAGGCACTCGACGGAGTAAAGATCCTCGGCAACGGCGATCTTGAAAAGAAACTCACAGTTAAGGCTGAGAAGTTCACAAAGAGCGCTGCTGAAAAAATCGAAAAGGCAGGCGGAAAGGCAGAGGTCATCTGATGGAACTTGTGAAGACATTCTCTAAGGCATGGAAAATACCGGAGATTAGACAAAAGATAATCTTCACTCTTCTGATGCTGCTGGTATACAGGATCGGTTCCAACATTCCGGTTCCTGGTATCGACAGAGAGTATCTTGCGCAGATGTTTTCAGGAGAGACCGGACTTCTCGATCTCTTCGACCTGTTCTCGGGCGGTGCGTTCAGCAACTTCACGATTTTCGCGCTGAGCATCACCCCATACATTACCGCATCGATCATCATTCAGCTGCTGACGATAGCGTTCCCGTACTTTGAGCGACTCGCCAAAGAGGGAGCGGAAGGCCGCAAGAAGATGGCGGCGATCACCAGATACATGACAGTCGTGCTCGGACTTATCCAGGCGGTAGGTCTCACGATAGGTCTGTTCAGAAGAGCGATCGTCGACAAGAGCGCCTTCAACATGATCACCATCATCATCGTCCTGACCGCGGGTACCGCATTCCTGATGTGGCTCGGCGAGCAGATCAACGAGTACGGCATCGGAAACGGTATCTCGATGATCATCTTCGGAGGTATCGTAGCGAGACTTCCGTCCGCAGTCAGAGGCGTTATCACACAGATCAAAGACGGAGCCGTATCAGTAGTAGCGGTCATCGCTCTGCTGATAGTAGCCGTGCTGATCACGATGGTCATCATCGAGATGCAGCAGGGTGTAAGAAAAATACCGGTGCAGTACGCGAAGCGCGTCGTAGGACGCAAGATGTACGGAGGCCAGTCGACTCACATTCCTATGAAGGTGAACGCGGCGGGCGTTATCCCTATCATCTTCTCGATCTCGCTGCTGCAGTTCCCGCTGACGATCACATACTTCGTTCCAAACTCGGGATTCACCGATTTCGTAACAAAGTATCTGTCGCCTTCGGGTAACCCGGGCGTGTGGGTATATGCGGCACTCAACATTTTGCTGACAGTGTTCTTCACATATTTCTACACAGCGATAATGTTCAACCCGGCAGACGTTGCCGACAACATGAGACAGAACGGCGGATTCATCCCTGGCATCAGACCGGGAGTAGCCACCGTGGAATATCTGTCCAGGATAATGAGCAGACTGTGCTTTGCCGGAGGAATCTTCCTCGCGGCAGTAGCTACGATCCCTACGATCGTGAGCGTGTTCACACCGTTCAACTTCAGCTTCGGCGGAACATCACTCCTGATCATGGTAGGCGTAGCGCTCGACATAGTACAGCAGCTTGAAAATCAGATGCTGATGAGGAATTATCAGGGCTTCCTGAAGTAAGCATCTCAGTGAAGAAACGGCGTTGCCGTAATGTAGAGATGCTTGATCTACGGGGGCATGGCCCCTGCGATAGAATCGGAGGTAAAAAAGTGAGAGCAGTATTGTTAGGACCTCCGGGTGCGGGCAAAGGCACCCAGGCAGTTAGACTGGTAGAGAAGTACGGCATCCCTCAGATCTCTACGGGAGACATCTTCCGCAAGAACATCAAAGAGGGTACCGAACTCGGCAAGAAGGCTCAGGAGTATACAAATTCCGGCAGACTCGTTCCTGATGAGCTGGTAGTCGACCTCGTGGCCGACAGACTCACATGGGACGACTGCGCTAACGGATATCTTCTCGACGGATTCCCGAGGACCATCGCTCAGGCGGAGGCCTTCGACAAGATGCTTGAGAAGAACGGTCAGAAACTCGACGCTGTCATCAACTTCGAAGTCGGTTATGAGACTCTCATGCAGAGACTGACCGGCAGAAGACTTTGCAAGAACTGCGGAGCAAGCTACCACGTCGTATTCTCAGCTCCTAAAAAAGAGGGAGTATGCGACAAGTGCGGCGGAGAGCTCGAGCAGCGCAAGGATGATACAAGAGAGACCGCTGAGAAGAGGATCGAGATCTATGAGGAGTCTACGGCTCCGCTGATCGAGTACTATAGCAAAGCGGGAACTCTGAAAAACTTCAACGCGGAGAAGACGCCTGACGAAGTATTCGCAGACATAGTCGCGGAGATGGGAGAGTAAGCGGGACATGATAATAATCAAGTCTAAACGCGAGATCGAACTTATGAGAGAGCCTTGCAAGGTCACGGCAGAACTGCTCGATGACCTCGCGGGATTCATCAGACCGGGCATCTCGACGATGGACATAAGTGAATTCGTCGAGAAAAGGATAACCGGACACGGCATGACACCGACATTCAAGGGCTATGGCGGATTCCCCGCCGCAGCCTGCGTGTCAGTCAATGAAGAGGTCATCCACGGCATACCGAACGCAGCGAGAAAGCTCAGAGAAGGAGACATCGTGAGCATCGATGTAGGCGCGACGTATAAGGGCTATAACAGCGACGCGGCGCGTACATATCCGGTCGGCGTAATAAGCGCCGAGGATCAGAAGCTCATCGATGTCACCCGTCAGAGCTTCTTCGAAGGCATCAAGTACGCGATGGAAGGCTTCAGGATAGGAGATATCGGACACGCGGTCCAGCAGTACGCCGAGAGCTTCGGCATGGGGGTCATCAGGGACTACACCGGTCACGGCACCGGCTCAAAGCTCCACGAAGACCCGTACATCCCAAACTACGGCAAGCCGGGCAAAGGCGCTAAGATCGAGAGAAACATGACTCTCGCGATAGAGCCGATGATAGCCCTGGGCAGCTACGAAGTCAGGGTGCTGGGCAATGAATGGACCGTAGTCATGGCTGACGGCAAAAAAGCCGCTCACTATGAGAACACAATATTAGTCACCGACGGAGAACCGGAGATTTTGACTCTTCAATAGGAGGAACTAATGGCGAAAAGCAATACAATCGAGGCAATGGGCACCGTTATCGACGCTCAGCCGAATGCGATGTTCAAGGTGAAGCTGGACAACGATTTTGAGATACTCGCTCACATATCCGGCAAGATCAGGATGAACTATATCCGTATCCTGCCAGGCGACAGAGTGAAGGTCGAATTATCGCCTTACGATCTGACCCGCGGAAGGATCACATGGAGAGAGAAGTAAAGGAGTAAAGAAATGAAAGTCAGAGCATCTGTTAAGCCTATGTGCGACAAGTGCAAAGTTATCAAGAGACACGGCCGCGTAATGGTCATCTGCGAGAATCCTAAGCATAAGCAGAGACAAGGCTAATAAATAGTTAAAAAGTGCGCAGCGCCGGGGCTGCGGTAAAACACTTCAAATCAAACATGGAACACCCGTCTGTATCGCCCCCGGAAAGGCGACGGAAGATGGGAAAGGAGGAAAAACATGGCAAGAATTGCCGGAGTGGACCTGCCTAGAGATAAGAGGATCGAATACGGTCTCACATACATCTATGGAATCGGACTCCACACATCCAGAGAAATCCTCGCGAAAGCGGGCGTAGATCCTGACATCAGAGTCAGAGATCTGACAGAAGAAGACGCCGGTAAGATCAGAAGAGTCATCGATGCTGACTACATGGTAGAGGGTGACCTCAGAAGAGAGGTTTCGCTCAACATCAAGAGACTCATGGAGATCGGATCTTACAGAGGTATCAGACACAGAAGAGGACTCCCTGTAAGGGGTCAGAAGACGAAGACGAACGCAAGGACACGCAAGGGCCCGAAGCGTCTTGCCGGAAAGAAGAGATAAGGGGAAGGAGGTATAAGTTATGGCAGCTGTTAAGAAGACAGTACGTAAAAAGAAGAGAGAACGTAAGAACGTTGAACGTGGCCAGGCTCATATCCAGTCCACCTTCAATAATACGCTGATCACACTGACCGACATGGACGGAAACGCACTCAGCTGGTCTTCCGCCGGTTCGAACGGATTCAGAGGCTCCCGTAAGAGCACACCGTTCGCAGCAGCAGAGGCAGCTACAGTAGCGGCTAAGGCGGCCATGGAGCACGGTCTTAAGACAGTAGAAGTTTACGTCAAGGGACCGGGATCCGGCAGAGATTCCGCAGTAAGAGCACTTGAAACTGCAGGCCTCAAGGTAACCATGATCAAGGACATCACACCGATTCCTCACAATGGTTGCAGACCGCCTAAGAAGAGAAGAGTCTAATCGGGAAGG
>JBGUME010000162.1:0-6905 GCA_045116695.1 Anaerovoracaceae bacterium
ATCTGAGCGCCGGTCGCTTTTACCTCTTCAGGCTTCATGGCCTTTACGGTCGCCTGAGTGCCTACAGGCATGAAAACAGGCGTCTCAATGACACCATGAGGAGTAGTCATCCTTCCCCTTCTGGCCTTTGAGTTTGCGTCCTTATGCAGTAATTCAAAAATAAGCGCGGAGTTTCCCATTAATCCTCCTATTTTATCAGCATGGCATCGCCGTAGCTGAAGAAGCGGTAACGCTCCTCTACAGCGGTTTTATAAGCTTTCAGTATCTCTTCCCTGTCATACAGAGCTGATACCAGCATTATCAATGTTGACTTAGGCAGATGGAAGTTTGTGATAAGAGCATCAACGACCTTGAATCTGTATCCCGGGTAAATGAAGATGCCCGTGGATGTCTCACCCGCTTTGATCCTGTACCTGCCGTCTTCCATAACGGCCATGCTCTCCAGAGTGCGCGTCGATGTCGTGCCTACAGATATGATCCGTCCGCCACGGTCTATCGTCTCATTGATAACAGAAGCATTCTCCTCGTCTATCGAACACTCTTCAAAATGCATCTTATGCTCTTCTATAACGTCTACCTTGACCGGCCTGAATGTACCGATGCCGACATGAAGCGTGACATATGCGATATGCACGCCTTTTTCCTTCGCTTTCTGAAGGAGTTCTTTCGTAAAGTGAAGCCCGGCAGTCGGAGCTGCCACGGAACCGTCTATCCTGCTGTAGACAGTCTGATACATCTCCTTGTCGCTGTCCTCTGCAGGTCTGGTAATATACGGAGGCAGAGGCATTGAGCCTATGTCTTCCAGCACTTCCATGAATATCCCGTCATAGCTGAACTCAACCAGTCTGGTCCCGTTCTCAGGATCGTGATATCCGAGGATCTCTGCCCTGAGCACAGTACCCGTGCGGCCTTCAAATAGAACGGTATCACCTTCATGAAGTCTCTTGCCCGGTCTCACCATGCATTCCCAGCGGTCGCCTTCGATACGCTTGATGAGGAGCATCTCTATATGAGCTCCCGTGCTCTCTTTTGTGCCGTACATCCTCGCAGGAATGACTCTTGAATCGTTCAGCACCAGACAATCGCCCGAGTTTACATAATTAAGTATATCGTAAAAATGACGGTGTTCCACCGTCTTATGCTCTCTGTCGAGCACCATTAATCTGCATTTGTCGCGCTGCTCCATCGGAGTCTGAGCTATCAGCTCTTCAGGCAGTTCGTAATCAAAATCTTCTATCCTCATTCTATATCCATGCGGAGCTGTTCTGTCTCCGGTTCTTTATATAGCCCGCCAAGTCCCAGGTGTTCATAAGCAGCGCGCGAAGCCATCCTGCCCTTCTGCGTCCTGTAAAGCAGGCCTGCCTGTATAAGATAAGGCTCGTTTGCGTCTTCTATCGTGACTCTTTCCTCTCCTATCGCGGATGCAATAGTCTCTATGCCGACAGGACCTCCGTTGAAACTTTTGATGATGGTTTTGAGAATGTCCCTGTCAAGCTTTTCAAGGCCAAGTTCATCCACACCGAGTGCCTCCAGCGCCCTCATGGTGATATCGATATTGATCCCGCCGTCAGCTTCGACTGACGAGAAATCCCTGACCCTCTTGATGAGTCTGTTGCCTATACGCGGAGTTCCTCTGGAACGTTTGGAGATTTCATCCAGTGAAGCTTCGTCTATAGTCGTTTCAAGGACGTTAGCGGTCCTTCTGAGTATCTCTTTGATCTCCGCAGGCGTATAGAATTCGAACTTCTCCACGATACCGAACCTGTCTCTGAGCGGTCCCGAAAGGCTTCCGGCTCTTGTGGTGGCGCCTATGAGAGTGAACTTCGCGATATCTATGCGCAGGGATCTGGCTGCAGGTCCCTTGCCTATGATTATATCCAGCACATAATCTTCCATGGCTGAATAAAGGACTTCCTCGACCGATCTGTTGAGTCTGTGGATCTCATCGATGAAGAGGACGTCATTATCATTGAGGTTTGTCAGTATGGCCGCAAGGTCTCCGGCCCTTCCGATGGCCGGTCCGGAAGTGATCTTGATATCCACGCCAAGCTCATTGGCGATTATGCCCGCCAGCGTTGTCTTGCCAAGTCCCGGAGGTCCGTAGAAAAGCACATGATCAAGAGGCTCGCCTCTCATTTTGGCTGCCTCTATGTATATAGACAGATTGTCTTTTGTAGCCGTCTGGCCGCAGTATTCGCTCAGGTACTGTGGCCTGAGTGTCATCTCTCCTGCGAGTTCAGACGGAACAGCTTTTGTCTGTGTCACTCTTTCATTCATTTATCTTTACCTTATAACAGGAATTTAAGCGATTTCTTTACGTATTCCTCAGCGCTGAGGCCTTCATCTTTGACAGACGCGACCGCGGCCTCAGCTTCTCTCTTGCTGTATCCCAGAGTAGTGAGAGCAACTACGGCTTCTCCGCGTTCTCCGCTTCCCGGAGCTGCAGCAGGAGCAAAGCCTTCGCTAATGTCCGCACCCTCGAACGGCAGCGCGGATACCTTGTCCTTGAGTTCCAGTATGACTCGCTCAGCCGTCTTCTTTCCGATCCCCGGAGCCATCGCTATGGAAGCTGCGTCTCCGGCTGCTATTATACTTTTTATCTGGTTTGGGGTGCCTGTAGACATTATGGCAAGTCCGGCCTTTGGGCCCACGCCCTTTACGGTTATGAGCTGCTCAAAGAGAGCAAGCCCTTCAGTATCGGCGAATCCGTAGAGTGCCATGCCGTCTTCCTTGACCTGCATGTATGTGTAGACTTCTATCTCCTCACCTTCGCGTTTGGCGAGAAGACTGCTTGTATCGGAAACGAATATCCTGAAGCCTATACCCGCCGGCGTCTCAAGGACGATGGCGCCTGATTCATAATAAAGGTATTCTCCCCTGAGAAATCTTATCATCTGTCCTCTTTTCTGATCGTGTGATCATATCCTTGGCATGCGTCCTCCCGCATGATGCGCATGGCAGATAGCTGCCGCAAGAGCATCGGCAGTATCGTCGGGCTTTGGTACTTCTGACAGGTTGAGTATCATCTTGACCATCGCCTGAACTTGTTTTTTGTCGGCTCTTCCGTAGCCTGTCAGCGCTGATTTGATCTGAAGCGGAGTATACTCTGAAATGCTCAATCCTGCCTTTGCGCATGCAAGAAGAGCCGTGCCTCTGGCTTCTCCCACCATTATCGCGGTCGTTGCATTCGTATTGTAGAAGAGCTCTTCCACGGAAGCCTCTTCAGGTCTGTACTCCCCGATTATGCGTGTCAGTTCATCGTAGAGTATCATCAGCCTTTGCTCGTTCGGCGTGTGTGCATCGGTCGTTATTGATCCGTACGCTACAGGTGTGAACTTGCTGCCTTTATACTCAACTATTCCGTAACCCATGATGGCATAGCCGGGGTCGATTCCAAGTATCCTCATGTAATGGATTTTACCATTTATACGGTATATTGTCTATGTTCGTTTTTTGTTCTTTTTTTGCAGACCCCTTCCCTTACCCCCTTTTCAGAGCCCCCAAACACTGTACGTTCTGTATCTTACAGGATCTGACCTTTATCCCGCATTGCTGTCACTCATTTTGGATTTTATTCATGAATTCGTATTTTTATGCTACAATAACGATGTATATGAATATCGTACATATGCGGAGGAATATGATGAGATTATCCAGACAGAACAAGATACTTGAGATCATTAGGACCAATGAAGTGGAGACTCAGGATCAGCTGCTCAAGCTGCTTAGAAATGCAGGATACAGCGTGACTCAGGCAACAGTTTCCAGAGACATTCGAGAACTGCAGCTTGTAAAGGGCCAGGGAAAAGACGGCAAATACAGATATACCGCCGGGAACTATGATGATCGTCCTATTTCGGACCGTTTCATCAAGATCTTCAGAGAAACCACCCTTTCCTATTCCTGCGCACAGAACCTTATAGTCGTCAAGACTCTTCCGGGATGCGCAGGCGCAGCCGGTGAAGCAATAGACACTCTAAGTCTTGAGCACATCGTCGGCTCGGTAAGCGGCGATAACACGCTGCTTATAGTTGTCGACAGCGAAGAAAACATGCCTTACATAACGTCCGAACTCGATAGGGTTCTGGATTCAAGAGAATAGGACTTAAACAGGAATATGCTGGACCGTATAGTTATAGACAATTTTGCGACAATAGAGCACTTATCCTTTGACCTTGGAAACGGTCTCAATATCATCACCGGCGAGACGGGCGCGGGCAAGTCAGTACTGGTCACTGCCGTGAGCACTGTTTTGGGTGACAGAGCCGACACTTCTATGGTCAGGACCGGGGCAGACAAGGCGTCCATACAGATCTCCGGCACAAGGGCCGGAGAGGATGTCGTTCTTTCCCGTGAGATAATGGCCGGAGGAAAATCCGTTTCCAAGCTCAATGGCGAGCTTGTTACTTTGGGTCAGATCAGGGACTTCTGCCGCGACTGGGTCGATATCCACGGACAGTATGACAATCAGCAGATCCTCGATCCCGATAACCACATCTGCATCACAGACAGTTATCGCAGCGAGGCCCTGTCTCCTGAGCTTGAAAAGCTGCGTGTCATGTATGATGAATACAAGTCAGCCCAGAAAGAATATGAAGATCTTCTTAAAGCTGAGGCAAACGCCGCTCAGCAGAAGGACTACTACAGCTTTGAGTACAAATACATCAATGACCTGTGTCTCTATCCGGGTGAAGATGACGAGCTTATGGAACGTCTAGCCATGATGAAAAACAGTTCCAGGATCTATCAAAGCGTCCGTTCTGCTTATGATACTCTTCAGGGTTCTGACAGCGACGGCAACCCTTCCGTACTGGATGAACTGAGCCGCGTTGCATCCGATCTCTCGGATGCCGGCAGCTACAGTGAGCAGATTTCTTCTATGGCGACCCGTTCATATGATGCCTACTATGCCCTTGATGATGTGTCTTCAGGACTCAGGGACATTCTTTCTTCCCTTAACTTCTCCGAAGCTGACATGGATGAAGTCTCGGGAAGACTGGCGGTAATAGAAGACGCCAAGCGCAAGTACAGAAAAAGTGTAGATGAGATACTGGCATTCAGAGATGAACTTGGCGCGAGACTTAATATGATGCAAAATTTTGACAGCGAAAAGAAACGCCTTGCGGAAGCCGCCCACAAAGCTTATGCCGTCCTTGAGGATCAGGCCTCGCACGTGAGCGAACTCAGGCATATAGTCGCTTCAAGGCTTGAATCTGCAATAATAAAAGAACTCTGCGACCTTGAGTTCGCCAACACAGGATTCAGGATAGATATAAGCAGGCTCGATGAGATAGGCCCTCTCGGCTTCGACAAAGTGGAATTCCTGATCTCTACGAATCCGGGCGATCCGCTTATGCCGCTTACCAAAATAGCGTCAGGCGGTGAAATATCCAGGATAATGCTGGCATTCAAGCGTATCATCGGTGAAACAGAAAACGTTGAGACAATGATATTCGACGAGATAGACACAGGTATCAGCGGCAGGACAGCTCTTGTAGTAGGCAAAAAGCTGAGTGAGATCGCCGGACACAGGCAGATTATCTCCGTGACCCATCTTCCTCAGATAGCGGCATATGGTAACGATAATTATCTTATCAGCAAGTCGATAGATAATGACAAATCATATACCAGCATCGACCATCTCGATGAGGATTCCAAGGTCAGAATGATAGCTACGCTCTTCAGCGGCTCCTCAGACAGCGAAAACGCGCTCCAGGCAGCACGTGAGCTGATAGATTCCACACGTCAATAATAAAAAACCTGCCCTTTTACGGGCAGGCCGATATTGCTATAAGTTCAAGGGCGACGTCTTTATCGATATCGCCTCTTTTTATGTCTCTGTCTGCGTTATATATATCCTTGAGTATCCTTCTGATCCTCGATCTGCTGTATCTTCCGGCGGCAGTGAATGCTTTCTTGAATCTGTACTCATTGGTCCCGGTCTTTTTAGCCATCTGAGCTATGCTGTAACCCTGCTCGGAAAGTTCCAGCGCGTCGTACATTATCTCGAACTGCTTTGTCAGCAGCGCAAGAACAGCCATGGCGCCGTCCTCATCTCGTATTATTGCTTCAGCTATATCCAGGGCCTTGCCCCTGTCTCCCGCAACGAGAGCATCAACAAGGTTGAAGACGAATCTGTCGCTGTCCCCTATCATGATCTCTTCTATGAGACCTTCTCCTATGTCATCGCTTTCACAGGCCTTTACTATTTTGGCGATGTCTCTGTCGAGCTGGGCGAGATCGTAGCCGCTTACCCTGTTATAGTATCCGGACACATCCATGATGTGATCCAGACCGCGGCGTGAAATCATCTTTCCCGCGCTGTGGACACGTTTGGTAATGAAGGCCTTCAGATCGGCTTTGTCCAGCTTCGTGAACTCGTACGCTCCGCACGCTTTGGCGAGTTTTTTCCCGTATGCCGAAAGATCCGGATTGCGGCTGTCGAGGATAAATATCACCACGGACTGGTCCTGAGGTGCAGCCGCAAACGCCAGAAGCTCATCTCCGTGTATATCCGGTACGCCTTTGAACAGCGGCTGATAGTTCCTGACTATGACTACTCTTTTGTCTGAGAACATAGAATATGCCCTTGCTTCAGCCATTATATCCGCAGCGGTAACATTATCGCCTTCCAGGCGTATGACATCAAGGTACCTTGAATCCTCATCCACGTATTCCGCAATGATGCTTTCAGTAGCCCATTCCATAAGGAAATCCTCCGCTCCGTAAAAGAGCAGCACGTCCTTAAGGATGTTCTTATTCCTGTCGTTAACGAAATCTTTGTATGCCATGTCAGTATTCTAACATTTTTTTGCTCTGTCATGAATGCTCTTCGGGATGAAAAAGATCCACATATACACGTCCGTGCCGTATATCCACTCCGACAGCTCCGTCAAGATCGGTTC
>JBGUME010000163.1:0-5235 GCA_045116695.1 Anaerovoracaceae bacterium
TGCGCACTTCATAACGATCGTCTGTGTAGCGTCGAAGAGTGAACCGTAGCTCATTCCGATGATATCGCTTGAAACGATCTCTTCATCGCAGTATCCATAGGATTCTGTAGCTGCGGCCTTCATTGCTGCGTTGACTTCCTCTACTGTTATAGTGTCGGAGTCATCTCTGACGATGGCGTCGAGAATCGTGATGGATCCCGATGGAACAGGAACTCTCATGGCATTTCCTGTCAGTTTGCCTGCGAGCTCAGGGATTACCAGGCCGATAGCCTTTGCAGCACCTGTGCTGTTAGGAACGATGTTGACAGCGCCGGCTCTTGCTCTTCTGAGGTCACCCTTTCTCTGCGGTCCGTCGAGGATCATCTGGTCGCCTGTGTAAGCGTGGATGGTTGTCATGAATCCTGTCTGGATAGGCTTGTAGTCATTGAGTGCCTTTGTCATAGGAGCAAGGCAGTTTGTTGTGCAGGAAGCACCGGATACGATGGTGTCTTCTTTTGTCAGGATGTCGTGGTTTGTGCCGTATACGATAGTCGGAAGGTCATTGCCTGCAGGAGCAGAAATGATTACCTTCTTTGCGCCGGCATCAAGGTGAGCCTGGCTCTTTGCTTTCGATGTATAGAAGCCTGTGCACTCGAGAACGATATCTACGTCGAGATCGCCCCAAGGAAGCTTGCTTGCGTCAGCCTCAGCATAGATCTTGATCTTCTTGCCGTCTACGATGATGCCGTCCTCATCAGCCTTGACGTCAGCGTCAAACTTCTTCTGTACGCTGTCATACTTAAGCAGGTGAGCAAGCATCTTAGGGCTGGTAAGGTCATTGATGGCTACGACATCGATGTCCTTATCAGTATAGATCTTTCTGAATGCCAGTCTTCCGATACGTCCGAATCCGTTGATTGCTACTTTCATTATTTGATTCCTCCTTTGGATCATCCAGGTCCTTGATTATCATTATCTAAAAGCTATGGCTTATCCACCAAGTAATTTTACCATTATAAAGGGTAATTACTCAACGAAAAGAGCCAAAATTTGAAATATTTATTCTCCGAGGTCGCTTCTGATGACCTTTCCCAGATTCCAGACATACGCGGCTCTGCGAGCAGCCACCTTTCTGGACTCTTCATCGGTGAAGGCAAATTCTCCTGTCTGAGAACCGCAGTCCATGCAGGTGACTGTCCAGCACCATCCGTTGCCGTCATCAAGCAGTCCTGCTCCGCCGCAATACGGGCAGCCCGAAAGATCTATCTCATCATATATATCCATAAACCATTTCTCCTTTGTTTTATTGTATATCCTGTTGAATTATACCGCCGCCCATGACTCTGTTTTCGCTGTCATAGAAGACCGCGGACTGTCCGGGAGCCGGCGCTTTGACCGGTTTATCAAACGACACTAATATTGTATTATCGTCAACACTTTCCAGATATGCCGCTGCAGCTGCATGATGATACCTGATTTTTACAAACGCACGCAGCATCTCTCCTTTTTCAATGCCCTCGATCGACATAAAATTGAGATCTCTGACAAGGATACGGCTTTTCATGACCGAATCCTCGTTCCCGAGCACCACTGTGTTTTTTTCAGGGTCTATGCGCTTTACATAAGCAGGATAGCCGAGTGCCAGCCCAAGACCTTTGCGCTGTCCTACAGTGTAATTGATTATTCCCTTATGCCTTCCCAGAACATTGCCATCTTCGTCAACAAAATCTCCCGGAGGAGGCAGCTTACCTTCTGTATGCGCATCTATATAGTCGGCATATCCGCCGTCGAGTACAAAGCATATCTCCTGTGAATCCTGTTTCTCTGCTACATCAAGGCCTGCTTCTTTGGCGATCTCCCTCACTTCTTCCTTGGTAAGGTCGGCAAGAGGCATGAGCGTACGGGCAAGCTGTTCCTGGCTCAGCTGATAAAGCATGTACGTCTGGTCCTTTGCGGCATAGTCAGCCTGCTTTACTGTATATCTGCCGTTCTCTGTCCTGACAACACGCGCGTAATGTCCTGTCGCAACATATTCCGCGTTGATCTCGTCTGCAAATGACAGGAGTCTCTCCCACTTGATATACCTGTTGCAGGCAACGCAGGGATTCGGCGTCAGACCGCTCAGATATGCATTTACGAACGGCTCCGTGACATGTTCCTTGAATTCAGGGAGGCTGTTGACATTATAGAAAGGTATCTCAAGCTGCATGGCCGTACGGCGGGCGTCGCTTATGTCACAGCAGCGGCTGTAAGCTCCGCTTTCAGCCTGCCATGTCCTGAGCGTCACGCCGATCACCTGATAGCCCTGCTCTTTCAGCAAATATGCAGCGACCGCGCTGTCGACTCCGCCTGAGAGTCCTACTACTACTCTTGAAATACCGTTCACCTGCTTTCAAAAATCCATCTTCCGTATTTTACCATAGACTTGCCTTCGGGCAAAATAAGATCCCCGCATTTCTGCGGGGATCAGGTCAGCAATTATTTGAGCTTTTAGAAGCCGAGCTCCTTGTTGATCCACTTCTGGAAAGCCTTGAATGTTTCAGGTCCTGCTACTCCGTCAACCGTAACGCCGAGGAACTTCTGGAGAGCCTTGGATGTCTCTGTGCCCCAGATCCCATCCTCTGCAGCGCCGACCTTCTTCTGGATGGCCTTGATAGTTTCAGGTCCGCAAATGCCGTCCTCTGCTACGCCGAGAAGATGCTGAGCAGCCTTGATCGAAAGAGGGCCCCACTTGCCGTCGACCTCAACCTTGAATCCTTCGTTAGCAGCGAGCTTTTCCTCAGCGACCTTTTTGATCTCAGCTACTTTTGTCTCCTGCTGCTTCTTTACTTCAGCCATGTTTTTCTCAAACGCTGCCTTTTTTTCCGCTGCGGCTTTTTCAGCTGCTGCCTTTACTTCTGCTGCCTTAGCTTCAGCTTCTGCTTTTGCCTTGGCTTCCTTGCCTGTGATCTTGTCAAAAATACCCATTTTTACACTCCTTTTCTGCATGCCGTTTTACCGGCATAAAAGCTGTAATTGCTTAACATATTTATTATAGATTTAAACCGGTATTCGGTCAATCAATAATCAGTATTTACTCTGCAATACCAAGCGTTATCCTGACGCAGTTGACCTTCTCAAAGTCCTTTGTACCCATGCCAAAGCCTTCAGATCCGATGGTCATCAGAGGCATTTCTCCGAATTCGTCGACAAAGTATTTAAGCAGCGCTGCCCCGGTAGGAGTACAGAGCTCGCTCTTTATGTCTCCTGAATAATAAGGGACGCCTTCAAGTATCAGTGCCGTCGCGGGAGCGGGTACGGGAAGTATGCCGTGAGCGCATTTGACGGTCCCTCCTCCGACGTTCACCGGAGTCGCCGTGACACGTTCCGCGCCTATCCTGTCCATGAGCATACATACCGCGCTTATGTCTGCGATCGCGTCCATGGCTCCCACTTCATGAAAGTGGACTTCAGATACGGGAACTCCATGTGCCTTGCTTTCCGCGTCTGCGATGATCTTATATACATTCATCACGTCGTCTCTGACTTTTTCGGATAAACCGTTAAGTCCGTTCACGATGTTCTCGATCTCCGCCATGCCGCGGTGCTCATGGTCATGGGCGTCATGATCATGACCGTGCTCGTCATGACCGTGCGTATGCCCTTCTTCTACTCCATGCACTTTGATATGGATATGGGTGCCGCTGACTCCGCATTTTACGGAAGGCTCAGCCTCCATGCAGACTCCGGGTATGCCCAATGCGTTGAACGAGTCGACAAAACCCTCACGCTCATTAACGGGAATCAGCTCCAGAAGCGCCGCCGAGAGCATGTCGCCCGCGGCTCCCATGCTGCAGTCGATATGCATGTATCTCATCACTTAGCCTCCATGTGGTTTATGCGGCTCGCCATATAACCCGCGCCGAATCCATTGTCTATGTTGACGCATGCAACGCCGCTCGCGCATGAATTGAGCATCGAAAGAAGAGCTGAAAGTCCTCCGAACGACGCTCCGTAGCCCACACTTGTCGGGACGGCTATGATCGGGCAGTCCGCAAGGCCTCCAACAACACTCGCAAGAGCTCCTTCCATTCCGGCCACCGTGATGATGACCGAGGCATTCATAATGTATTCTTTATTGGCGAGCAGCCTGTGAATGCCGGCTACTCCCACATCATAGAGCCTGACCACTTCATTGCCCAGAGTTTCAGCAGTTATCGCGGCTTCTTCCGCAACAGGTATGTCGCTCGTTCCGCCGGTTGCGATAACTATTCGTCCAAGCCCATCCGGTTCAGGTTTTTCACCTACTACAGCAAGACGTGCTTCCCTGCTGTAGTCTATCCTGTGATGCTCGGCAAGCGCGGCAGCCTTTGCCTCGTCCAGCCGTGTCACCAGGATAGGCTCCTGCTCCTTATCTACCATGGCATCTATTATTCCGATGATCTGTTCAGCTGTCTTGCCTTCACCGTAGATCACTTCAGCAGAGCCCTGTCTAACTCTGCGATGCAGGTCGAGCTTGGCGTATCCGAGGTCTTCGAACGGCCCTATTTTTAAACGCTCAAACGCCTCATCAGCATTTATCCTGCCTGCTTCGAGCGCCTTTAGAACTTCCTTGATGTCACTTTTCATTTTGCCGTTACCCTGTTTTCCCTTTTTCTGACGATCTCTTTTGTAAAGTTAATGATTATAAGAACTATGAATACGATGCCTATATAGCCCTGTGCCGGATAAAGGAATTCGACCAGTTTCTTGAATCCGGTAAGCCCAAGCAGAAACCCTGCAGCGGCTCCGCCTGTGATTATCCATTTCCTGTACTGTCCGGGTCTCAGTTTGGTGCTGAATCCGTAGAACGTGCTTGCACCGGTCGAGTATACCGCTCCGTACAGTATGACCGCGTAAATGATGCTGAGCGCCGGTGAAAGCCTTTCGGCAAACCCAAGCATCGGCAGGTCGAGGCCCGAGCTGAACGCCATGTCTGTCAGCAGCGCTCTCAGAAGGAATATCGTGAGAGCTCCGAGGCAAAGCGTCCCCGCGATCGCTCCGGCATAAGCGTTTTTGCTGTCTTTGGCGTGTATAGCCGAATTGCCCGACATGGTTATCATGCCCAAAGTGTTGTATGCCATGAACACCAGAGCAGATACCGGCCAGTCAGGCGACATGCGTCCCGGCTGATATCCGTCGACTGCCCCGCTCTGCGGAAAGTCCGCGTGTATGGTCAGCAGTATAGTGATCATCCCGACAGCAAACAGTACCGGCACCATGAGCCTGAAGACCTTT
>JBGUME010000164.1:0-4918 GCA_045116695.1 Anaerovoracaceae bacterium
GTTGTGGCGAACGAATTTCTCAAGGGCATCGAGCGCCGACTGGCTTGCGATCTCTCCTGACCTGTTGCCGCCGACTCCATCAGCGAGCATGAAGAAATCAAGGTCTTCACAGGCTCTCAGTGAGTCTTCGTTTGTTGGTCTGCGTCTGCCTCTGTCTGTTATAAAACCGCTTTTCATGTCGATCAGATCTCCGTAATGTCAATTTTTTATACTTCAATAATAGTGTAGAAAAAACCTACTTTGCCATTATATGGCATAATCGTTGCCATTTCAACAATCGCAGCCGAACTGCAGGCTTTGCTTAACACATCTTTAACTACTGCTTCGTTCTCATTTTTGTTGAGTGTACAGGTCGAATATTCCACTCTTCCGCCCGATCCGGCATACCTTATAGCGTTTGCTAATATTTCTTTCTGGATGGATATCAGTTCGTTATAATGGGAAGGATCTGTCGTGAGTTTGATCTCAGGCTTGCTTGCTATGACGCCAAGTCCCGAACACGGGACGTCTGCCAGAACATAATCGAAACGGCCTTCGAATGACGGTTCGTACACGGCAGCATCGCGCTCTTCAACAGAGCATATGCTCACGCCTATCCTCCTCATGGCTGCCTGCGTGAGCATCAGCCTGTGTGGATAAATGTCACAGGCTGTGATGCTGCCATCGTTTCCCATAAGTTCCGCCATGTATCCTGTCTTGCCTCCCGGCGCGGAGCAAAGATCCAGCACCTTGCTTCCCGGCTTTGGATCCAGAGCTTTTACAGCGATCATCGAGGACAGGCTCTGGACAGTGTAATATCCATGCCTGTACAGATCGCTGGAAACTATGCCGCTTCCTTTCGCGTTTATCGCTTCGCTGTTTTCTTCACATGGATGAGCCTCTATGCCCTGCTCAGTGAGCATGTTTATGATCTCATCCCTTTTTGCCTTTAGCTTATTTGCCCTTAAATAGACCTCCGGCGGCGTATTGAGCGCTTCAACGATGTCATTCACCTCAGGGCCGTATTGTTCGCTCAAAAGCGAAAATACGCCTTCACTGAATGAATTCCTTATGTGAGGCTCCATGCCTTCCGGATCGAATCCGTCTCTGCGTCTGAGATACCCTCTGAGCATGCCGTTCACGAACCTGTCGCTCCCCTTGGCGACAGACTTAGCCAGTTCGACAGCTTCGCTTACCGCGGCGTGATGAGGAACGCTGTCCAGACTATCTATTGCATAAATGCCCATCCTAAGAATGATAAGCGGCCTTTGTTTTATGCTGCCGATCCCCTTGTCTGCGAGCTTGTCTATGATAAAGTCGAGCCTTATGCTGTCTCTCAGAACACCCTTTGCAAACGTGCGAACGAAGCTCTCCCGCGAACCGTTGTGCCGCGAAACAGCTTCGTTAATAGAGATATTGGAAAAAGCTCCGTCAGAATATACGGCCTTTAATGCTTCAAATACCGCAAGCCAGTCCCTGTTCATCCGGTACTACCTGCTTCTCCTTGCGATGACAAGTACCCTCAGCAGGCTGGCAATGGCGGTCGCAAGTGCCGCTACGTAAGTCATCGCGGCTGCTTTAAGGACCGTTCTGGAGCCAACATAATCTTCTTCGTTGACAAGATGCAGTTCCCTGAGATTCTGGAGCGCTCTGTTGGATGCGTTGAATTCCACAGGAAGAGTGATCAGGTGGAAGAAGATAACGAACAGGAAACAAATGACTCCGATCATAAACATCAGGCTGCCGTAAGGCGACGCAGTCGACATGATGAGGCCGAAGAAGATCAGCGGCCAGGAAACCATCTGTGTCAGGTTGACTACAGGCACTATGCCGTTTCTGAGAGCCAGCGGAGCGTAGTGGGTCGCGTCCTGTATGGCATGACCTACCTCATGGCAGGCTATGCACACCGAAGATACCGAAGATGAGCTGTATACCTCTCTTGAGAGATTGAGGCTCTTTGTCTTCGGGTCATAATAGTTGACCAGCGAATTGCCTCCGTTGAGGATGTTGATGGCGACTCCGCTGAGTCCGTTGGCGTCCATCATTGCCCTCGCGGCTTCAGCGCCCGTTACGCCTGTGCTGCATGGCACCTGTGAGTATGTCCTGTACGCGTTGTTGATCCTTGCCTGGCAAAGCATCGTGAAGATGATGGCCGGGATCAGGACGAACCAGGAATAATCATAATAGTAATACATTACAGTCCCTCCTCTGCGCCGAATCTGTCTCCGTGTGCGAGCTTATGCCCTCTCATGAAATCTCCGGCGCTCATTCTTTTTTTGCCCTGGAGCTGCTGCTCAAAAACTCTCAGCTTACCGCTCCTGCAATTTATGGTGTAGCTTTTCTTATCCGTGACGCTCACGGTGCCCGGTTCTCCGTCCGGATCTTCCGCCAGCGCTTCCGCTTTATAGAACTTTATTTGCTGTCCGTCAAGGTAGCTGTAGCAAGCCGGCCACTCGATAAACGCTCTTATCTTGCGTTCGACCATTTCTGCCGCTTCGTCAAAGTCCGTGAAACCGTCTGTCTTTTTCATCATGCCGGCATAAGTAGCTTCAGAATCATCCTGCTTCTCATAAACAGCTGTCCCGTCGGCTATGTGAGGTATGGTCTCAGCCAGAAGCTCCGCGCCTGCTTCAGCCAGGATCCCGGAGACTTCAGTGAAATCCTTTCCCTTTATGTCGCAGGATACCTTGCTTATCATGTCGCCGGTATCAAGCCCGGCTTCCATGCGCATTATGGTTATACCTGACTCATCAAGGCCTTCGAGTATCGCCGCGTGCATGGGTGACGCTCCCCTCAGCTTAGGAAGCAGAGAGCCGTGTACGTTGATGCACCCCAGCTTCGGGATATCCAGAACGGTCTGTGGGAGTATCTGTCCAAAAGCCGCAACGACTATCATGTCAGGCTCCAGCGCCGCTATCCTTTCGATGAGTTCCGGATCTTTTTTGATCCTGACAGGCTGCGCGGTCTCGATACCATGCTCAAGAGCCAGCTGCCTCACTTCCGACAGGATCATCTTATTCCGGTTGCCCTTCCTGTCCGGCTGGGTCACTACCAGGGGTATCTCATACCCTTCGTCTATAAGTTTCTGCAGGGACCGTGCCGCGAAAGCGGGCGTTCCCATAAATACTATCTTCATCTTTGCTTTATTATACGCTTTCTTTGTTTCTAAGCGCCCAGATCTCTGAGTTATCGGCATCCTCGTCATCGGCGTGCATCGTCTTTACTTCTTCAAGCAGTTCCGAATACTCCTCTACCGTCATCATGTCCTTCGCTATATCCGAATACAGTATGCCCTCAAGGTGATCGTATTCATGGCAGAATACGGTAGCTTCAAAACCTTCGAATTCATACTCGTGCTGCTTTCCGTCAAGGTCGGTCGCTTTTATCCTGATCTTATATGGTCTTTCCACAAGACCCATGTAGCCCGGTACCGACAGGCATCCCTCGCTGGAATCCTGTGTTCCTTCAGTGTATGTTATCTCCGGGTTGATCATGTAATAGATCTTGTCCCTTATCGCTTCATCTTCAGCGTCAACATGAGGCATCGCGATGAAGAATCTCTTCATGATGCCTATCTGAGGAGCTGCGATACCGACTCCGTCCGCCGCTTTCATGGTGTCTACCATGTCTGCGCAGGCTTCCTTGATGCGTGGTGTTATCTCCCTGACCGGTTTGCATTTTTTGGCGAGTATCGATTCGCCTCTGACAGTGATATTTCTGAGTGCCATCTCGTTCTTCTTTCTTTTGTTTATTTATATCATCCCGTATGGATTGACATCTATCTCAATAAATGCAGGAGCTCTTGACGCGATCATTCTGTCGCGGAAAGCCATATATTCGCTGACGTAGCCGGTCCTGCTTCCCTGAGGCGCTTTGACAAGGAACACCGCTCTTGACTTACTGTCAGTACGCCTCTCATCTATCCTCGGCCTCATGACGACTGCGTTTTCCGGGGCTGACTTCAGCCCGGCAAGTCTTTTTCTGAAGGCTTCGGCGTATGACATCGCGGTATCATCGTCTTCCGCGATAAATCCGATAGAGATTATATCAGAGTACGGAGGATAATTCATAATGCTTCTGTGAAGAAGCTCCGCCTCGTAGAAGCTCTCGTAGTCTCCCGACGCAGCTTCTACGATCACATCGCTCTCAGGCTCATATGTCTGGATCAGCACACTGCTGTCTCCGCCTGTTCTGCCTGCTCTTCCGGCTACCTGAGTGATGAGCTGGAACGTCCTCTCAGACGATCTGTAATCCGGTATGTTGAGGCTGACGACTGCGTTGATTATGCCGACCAGTCCAACGTTTTTAAAATCAAGGCCTTTGGCAAGTATCTGTGTTCCTACGAGTATATCCGTCTTTCCGTTTTGAAAATCAGATATTACCCTCATGGGATCATCCGCGGCCGATGCCGTATCTATGTCAAAGCGGTCGACTCCCGCGTCCGGCCACATCCGCCTGACTTCTTCTTCTACTTTCTCGGTGCCGACTCCGACATACTTGATATACCTGCAGCCGCAGTCCGGGCATGTATCAGGTACCGGGAACTTGCGTCCGCAGTAGTGACAGACAGCCGCGTTCACGGATTTGTGGTATGTGAGAGCGATGCCGCAGTCCGGGCAGGTCATACTGTGTCCGCAGTCCGGGCACAGAACCCTGGTCGAAAAGCCTCTGCGGTTAAGGAAGAGTATCACCTGCTCCTTGCGGGCAAGAGAACGGCTTATGCAGTCTGCGAGCGCTCTTGAAAGCACACCGGTATTTCCGGATGACACTTCCTTTCTCATGTCCACTATCCTGAGCTTTGGCATACGGCTGCCGCCTATACGCTCATTGAGTTCGATAAGCTCGTATATGCCCTTTTTTGCCCTGTAATATGATGTAACGCTTGGAGTCGCGCTTCCGAGAACCAGCACGGCTCCTGAAAGAGACGCCCTTTTGTACG
>JBGUME010000165.1:0-6942 GCA_045116695.1 Anaerovoracaceae bacterium
GCGACTACCTTGCCGCCCTTGGTATCGAACTCCTTGGTCACGCCCTGCAGGCTGATGATGTGTTCTGCCATCTCGTTCCTTTCTGAGTCTTTTTCAGATAGCTTGTTGTCTGCTTAAACAGCAGACTGCGCCATTTTACAACAAACGCATGTCATAAACAAGAGGGGCGGGTCTAACGACCTGCCCCTCTGCATCTCATACACATGAGAATAATACACAGTTTTGGATTCGTTACGACCTTATCCTATGCTATCATTCGGCTCTGCACATGCACATGCCCATCATTCCCATTTCCATCATCATTCTTTTAGACATGTAGATGTGCTCCTTTCATAGAATAAGTTCAGTTGCTACTATAGCAGTGATTGTGTGCGATGTCAACTAAAAAGCGTGGCTTTTTTGTTGTTTTTCACAAAGTGCATTGCTATTCGTCTAACTTGCCGCCCTTTTCCTTGATCTTCTCTCGAATGAACTTGTATGACTCCTTCATGTCGTCCGCAGTCCTGAAAGCGTGACGAGGGATAGGCATTATCATGGTGTCGCTCATCCATACATATATGGCGTCATCCGTAAGGTCCACCAGCTTGATGTCCTTATAATCAAACTCCTGATGATCTGTTCCGGCGTCTGTCGTAAGGAAGTCGTCACCCAGCGTTATCACGTTCTCATCAGGATGTACTCTCTCCAGGCTGTCCTGTGACTTCCTGATTGAATCAGCCTGCTGCTTGAGCACTATCTTCTCAGCGAATACAGTACCGCCAATGCCGATAACAGCGGCAGCGATGTAAGCGAGTATCGTAAAGCTGTGATCCACATGGAATACCGTGAACAGCGCCGCGATGCAGATGCCGCTGATCAGGTATGTGATCCTCTGTCTGTTGACCAGTTTGCGTCCGCCTGCTGTGTACATTATGCGGTAACGTCCGAACGCGCCGTAGTCTTCATCGCTGAGCGCGAATCTAATCTCTCTTTTGTTCTTTTTAGATGCCATTTTTGTCTCCTTTTTTACGGATAAGGAACTTCCGGTCCGTTATACGGCTATCAGTATACCACAGCCAAGCCGCGCATGTATATCTCGCTTAGTGGTTTTAATTCAGACCCAAAAACTGTATAATTATTTGGTTGTATGCGCAAGCAAACAGTCAAAAACTTGGATAATCATTCACTTACACATATAACAAGGAAGGAAACCAGCACTTATGAAGACAACAGTTGCATTTATCGGCGGAGGCAGCTTCGGCACAGCTCTCTCGACAGTACTTGCCGGCAAGGGTTGCACGATCAACATGTATGACATCGATCAGGATCATCTTGCCCGCATGGCAGCAGACATGGAAAACAAGGATTATCTGCCGGGCGTAAAGCTTGTGGGCGACTATCACTTCTGCAAGACAAATGAAGAAGCTGTCAAAGACGCGGACTTCGTCATCTTCGCTCTTCCGGCACAGCACGTAAGAAGCGCCATCAAGGCTTCGGCCCCTTACATCCGTGAGGACGCTATCATCACATGCATATCCAAGGGTCTCGAGCAGAAGACACACAAGAGGATGTCCGAGGTCATAGGTGAGTACTTCGATCTCGACAGATACGTCTGCATCAGCGGGCCTTCACATGCTGAAGAAGTAGGCATCGGAGTTCCGACATGCGTAGCGATGTCATCCCGCAAAGAGGAATCCGCCATTGCGATGGCAAATCTCTTCACGACAAACAAGTTCAAAGTTTATCTCAACGATGACATGATGGGCATGGAGCTTGCCGCTTCGCTCAAGAACGTTCTGGCTGTTGGTTCCGGTATCGCTAACGGAGCCGGCTACGGCGACAACACTCTGGCCGCGCTTCTGACGATAGGATGCGCTGAGTCGACAGAGCTCGGAGTCGTGCTGGGCGCCAGGCCTTCCACATTCTTCGGACTTGCCGGCATCGGCGACATGATCGTTACATGTATGAGTGTCCACTCCAGAAACTTCCGCTGCGGAAGACTTATCGGCCAGGGCTACAAACCTGAAGACGCCATCAAAGAGATCGGAATGGTCTCCGAGGGTATGTATACCGCAGAGGTAGCTCACGAGCTTGCACAGCAGGCCGGTGTAGATATGCCTATCTTTGAAGCCATCTATAACGTCATCAAGGGAAACATCACTGTAAAGGACGCAATGGATGATCTCATGAGCAGCCCTATCGGACGCGAGATAGACTACCTCTAAACCGGATCATCAGGTATACAGCAGACAAACCATACGAGTTTGCCGCGACAACAGGAAACAAAAGCGCCGGGTCTTGGACCCGGCGCATATGCGCTCGTAGCTCAGTGGATAGAGTGTCTCACTCCGAATGAGAAGGCCGCGGGTTCGATCCCCGCCGGGCGCACCATAGCAAAACCGGACACCCTCGTGGTGTCCGGTTTCTGCTATACATGTGATTCGGTGGGGTGAGAACTCGCGACGGGTTCGGATTCGGGTGTAGGCTGAAATCAGCACCCGAAAAACTGCAGTCAAGGACGCGGCAGCGCCTGCACAGCAGGTCGAAGATCCT
Organism: Anaerovoracaceae bacterium; assembly: GCA_045116695.1. Taxonomy (GTDB): domain Bacteria; phylum Bacillota; class Clostridia; order Peptostreptococcales; family Anaerovoracaceae; genus Crickella. The sequence goes on from JBGUME010000165.1 coordinate 2,533, forward strand.
TGACGGCCGGATTTCCCCGCCGGGCGCACCAACTTTGAAGAAAGACTGCCGGGAGACGACTCTCCGGGCAGTCCTTTTATTTGTCCTTAAAACCTATCTTTATGGCCTGCACCGGGCAGGATGCCGCGCATTTGCCGCAGCGTATGCATTCCGCGGAATCAGGCTTGGCCACAGGGTCGATATCCATCTGGCAGACACTTGCGCACCTGCCGCAGGACACGCAGCTATGGCGGTCGATGTGTACCCGGTAAAGGCTGATCTTATTGAGCAGTCCATAGATGGCCCCAAGCGGGCATATCACCTTGCAGAAGAATCTGCAGCAGACCACGCAGCCGATGAGAGTCGCTGCGAGGATCACAGCCTTAAGCGTGAACAATCCTCCCAGCTGCGCTCTGAGCTCGGGATGCGTCAGCAGCAGCGGTATGCCGCCTTCCAGAGTCCCCACGGGACAGATGTATTCGCAGAATGCCGGAGCGCCAAGTCCGAAGTTGTCAGTGACAAGAGCCGGCACTATGAGCACGAACACAGCAAACAGTACATACTTGATATATGTGAGCGGTTTATAGATGCGCTTCTTTGGCGATGGAATCTTATAAAGCAATTCCTGTATCAGTCCGAACGGGCAGATGAAGCCGCATATGGCCCTGCCAAACACGACTCCGAGAGCCAAAACAAAGCCCAACACATAAAAGCTCACGGAAAACTTTGAGGAGCCTCCGACTGCCTGCATCGCGCCTATGGGACATGCAAAGCGCGCTGCCGGGCATGAGTAGCAGTTCATACCCGGATTGCAGAAGTTTTTCCAGCTCCCTTTATACAATCTGCCACCCGCAAAGTTTCCGACCTGACTGTTTGAAAAGCCGAAAGCCGCTATCTGTATTATCCTGCGCCTTATATCCTGAGTGATCTTCATGCGTCTACCCCAGTCCGATGCACTCAAGGCAGATATTGACAGCCTTTGTGAACACGGCTATCGTTTCTCCCCGTATGATACCCGCCGTCACAAGGCCGGCGGATATGACAAGCAGCAGTATTGCGATCATCGATCTCGTTTTGTTGTCCATTTACAGTCCCGCAAGGTATTCTTCTACAGCCTTCTTATATCCATCCACATCCGCGCCTACAAAAGGCGGGCAGATCAGGTTTCCGGACCTGTCCACGATGAAAGTCGTCGGAACGGCAACGATGTTCTCGAATGTCTTCGCAACAGATTGGCTGGCAAGGATATTGGTATACTTTACGCCCGTCTCGCTGCAGATCTTTTTGGCAAGTTCGATGTTATCCGGATCGCCTCCCCATGCTTCGGCTGCGTCACCGGCCTCATCATCTGCCGGAGGAGTGTCGACCACTATGCCTACGATCCCGACGTTACCGGGCATTTCATCAGCCCACGCCGCAAGCTCCGGCATCTCTTCTATGCAAGGTCCGCAGAAGGTCGCCCATATGTTGACTACGGTAACGTCCTTTTCCGTGAAGATCGCGTCGCTCACCTCGTTACCTTCCATATCCACCGACGTGAATGATCCGATATTGGTACCTGCCTGTTGTTCTTCCACTTCGTAGCTGTAGCCGTCATCTTCGTCATCCCCGCCGGTGGAAAATACTCCGGCAAACGCGGCCATCGCGAGGACATAAAGCACGATAATAGCCACAGTCGAAAGCAGGTCGAGCCACCCCAGTATCTTCAGCGTCTTATCCTCTTTGGCCTCCTTTCGTCCTATGAAGAAAAACACAAAGCCGAAGAACGCCAGCAGAACAGCGGCAGTCGTAAGCACTCCGGCCTGCACTGATGATAGGATCAGTATGTATGCCAGCACAGCCGAAACGACAGGTATCAGTTTAACTATTGTAAGAATGGTTCTCTTGTCCAATGATTCTCCCCTTTTATTAGTATCCGGCTGTTGTATCCACCACATGAGTAAGGCTTTCACCGCAGGCATATCGTCTGAGGTTATCACAAAAGATATCCACCGTTATGTCAACGGTATACGGAAGCCCCATGTCGCCGGATATATGCGGCGTCAGGATAATGTTTTTAGCTGTCCAAAGAGGACTGTCTTCCGGAAGAGGCTCCGGATAGACAACGTCTAAGGCCGCTCCTGCTATCATGCCTTCATTCAGGGCGTCGATGAGCGCGTCCTGATCTATGACAGTGCCGCGTCCGACGTTTATCACATATGTCCTGTCCGAGAGCATCGCCAGCCGTTCTCTATTCAGCAGACCCTTGCTCTCAGCAGTCCCCGGCACACACAGCAGCAGCACATCGAAGCTTTCGCAGCCCATTACCTTTTCGTAATCATCGATTTTATAGACCTCGTCAAAGCCTTCGGCCGGGCGTCCGCTGCGGCTGAAGCCGATAACTTTCTTCGCTCCAAGGGCCTTGTATCTCAATGCCGCGTTGCTGCCGATATTCCCCGTACCGATCATCGCGATGCTGCTGCCCGCGATCGATCTGACAGGCAGGTTCTGCGTCCACTCGCGCCTGTCGATGACCTCTTCATATTCAGGTATGCGTCTCATCAGCATCAGCGTCGCCATGATCACATATTCTGAAATGACAAGTCCGTACGAGCCAGAGCTGTTCGTCAGTATGATGCCGCCTCTTTCAAAGGCGCCGCTTACAAGAAAGTGCCCGACACCCGCTGACATCGAGTGGCACCATCTGAGACCGGGCATCTCCCCAAACAGCGCCGGGCTGTTGCAATAGATGACTTCCGCGTCCGAGACTTTTCCGGAGGCATCCTCCTCGGTTTCAAAGAAAGCAGCTTCGAATCCGCATTCCCCGGCAGTCTTTTCTATTTCGCGCTTGTTGTCATCAGACAGGCAATCCGCGATCACATAAGCTTTTCTCATTCTCCCGTCTCACTTTCCGCTTTTTCTGTGTCATCACCAGTTTCTGCTTTGGTACCGCTGTCAGGCTCTGTGCCGTCGCCCTTATATTCCTGTACAGTGACCGTGCACTGTGTGAACTCTCCGTTTATGCATATCCTGTATACTTTTCCCTTCTCAGCGTTAAAGCCAAGCGCGAATTCATGCGGATTATCGCTCACGGTCTCGCCTGAATCGTCATCTTTTCTCAGCATGAACCCTTCACTGTCGTACATGACGACATCCGGATCGCCGTCCGAAGATGAGATCATCATCAAAGGCATGTTTGCTTCCGCGGTATATTCTATGACCGTTTCGCCATTTACCTCTATGCTGCATAATCCGGAGGCAGACTCTGATGCCATCTTTCTGCAGCTGAGTTCGACCTCCGAGCTGTTCACTGATGTCTCATCTACGCCGACCCAGACATAGTATGTCTTGCCCGTCTCCATAAAGCAGACTCCATCAGTCACGATCATGCTTGTCTTGTCCTCTCCGGTGATGTCGTATATGGAGGAGAATCCTACGCCGGCATCCTTTGACACTATGCTGGTGTCAAAATCATAGAAAGCCGTTTCCTCAGGCTTGAACATGGCGCACGCCTGCTGATCCTTATTTAGTTTGAGCGTGATGCTTTCACCTGTTTTGATTTCTTCAGGTTCTCCGTCCCCCGCCTTGGAGACCGAAAATCTGAATGATTCCTTGAAGGCATCCATTCCTGCCGCATTATCTGAGAATACGTCGATCGCCACATAGTACACCTGCCCTTTTGTCAGGAAGGTCGTCCCTTCCATAGAGTCAGACGCGGGCGCTTCATCACCATCTTCGTAATTAGCGGTGTCGAACAGTTCGGACAGGTCCTCGTCCAGGACGAACATGCTCATCCCCACTTCATTGCTGACCGCCTCGCCGCTTGCCGTAAATGTATATTCCGCGCTTTCTTCCGGGGTGAATTTGAATGATGCCATGTACATGACCATATCCTTCGTTTCCAGAAGGCTTTTGAATTTTGCGGGATATTCTTCGCCTGCCGTGACCTCGACCGCGTATTTCTTGAGCATTTTGTTTGGATCGGCAGCACGCATGACACAGACCACTGCCACGACAGCCGTTATGATGATCACCGCTATCACAGCCAATATGATCTTTATCGTCTTATTATTCTTCATAGCCGTCACCTCCAGAGAGAATTCCCGACCGCAAGCAGCCTGTCCGTGGCGATAACAACCGATTTCCAGCAATCTGCGGCAGCCTCAAAGTTTATGATTATCCCGGAGTCCGTAACGAGTATCTCTTCGTTCATCTTCGGAACTTCGACTCTTTTGACTTCCTTTTTGCTGATGTTTATATCTCTGTCTCCGTTTTTCCCATCCGTGAAATTGTATCTTGTCACAAACGACGATCTGACCGACCCGATAGATCCGCCGTATGAACTGGATACGTACAGATTTCCATCCTTGATGTCCACGCCCTGGACGCTGCTGTCGATACCCGAAATGACCGAATACATGAACGTATTGAGCTCGGGGCCGTCCTCTTTTT
>JBGUME010000166.1:0-3886 GCA_045116695.1 Anaerovoracaceae bacterium
AAAGGAACAGAATATGAGTTACGATGTATCGATCAAGACGATCCCTGAACGTTATGCAGCAACAGTGCACATGACCATACCACACTATGAAGATGAGGGAATGGTATGGCAGATTCTGAATGAGGAGACGGGTCCACTGAATATAATTCCTGCAGAGCCATGCCTTGTGGCTGCAGAATATCTGGACGATGAATACAAGGAGAATGATGTTGAACTCATCGCTTGGAAGACGGTCAAAGGCGAATATCCTGACACAGAACATGTGAAGTTCAAAACGCTTCCGGCAATTAAGGTAGCGAGCTGCATGGTCAAGGGCGGATACGAACAGATGCCTGAAGTGTACGGAGCGGTGATTTCATGGGTCAACGATAACGGCTATGAATGTACCGGACCGATGTTCAATATCTATCATGTGAGTCCGCACGAAACACAAAACCCAGACGAGTTCGTCACTGAAGTCTGCTATGCAGTGAAATAGTAGAAAAACCGAATAAAATAGATATATCACGAGCTGTAGTTCACGATGAGCTGCAGCTTTTGTATTGCGGAAAACGGGAAGGAGGATAGCTTATGCCGTATTACACAGAGGAGCAGATCAAGAAGGCGAGATCGATAGATCTACTGACATACCTGCAGACATATGAGCCGATCGAGCTTGTGCATGTCAGGGGAAACACGTACTGTACCGCGACCCACGATTCGCTCAAGTTGTCTAATGGGAAATGGTACTGGTGGAGCAGAGGTATTGGCGGCAGTTCTGCACTCGATTATCTGATCAAAGTTAAAGGTCTGCAGTTCCTTGATGCTATGGCTATCCTTACAGAAAACTCCTTAGATTTGCAGTTAAACACTCCTGAGATATTCAATAAAGGAAACCACTGCACAGAACGGAAACTGCTTCTTCCGGAAAGATCCGAGACTAATCTCGAAGTGATCCGGTACCTCACTGGTCGTGGCATCGACAGAGATATCATTCGTGACTGTATTGACGAGGGGTTTCTATATGAGTCAATTCCGTATCATAATTGCATCTTTGTTGGTTATGATGAATCGGGTAAGGCTGCATATGCGTGCTATCGGGCTACAAACGGTGAGAGGGTCATGGGTGATGCAGCAGGATCGGATAAGTCCTACTCTTTCAGGGTGGAAGCTTCTGAAGGAACTACGATCCATATCTTCGAGAGCGCAATAGATCTGTTGTCGTTTGCAACAATAATGAAGATGAGAACAGGCGAGTGGAGAGCAGAACCTATGGTATCTCTTGGCGGAGTTTATGCTCCAAGTCCAAATAAGCGAGGCATGAAAACACCAGCATCTTTGTCAAATGTCCTGCAGAATCATCCGGAAATCAATACGATAGTACTTCATCTGGATAATGACTCAGCCGGAAGAAATGCTTCAAGGGCTATTGCGGAGAATCTCCAGGACAGATATATCATCCGCGATGAACCGCCACCATATGGTAAAGACTGCAATGACTACCTCATGAATCTCAGTCAGCGGGAAAATTTGATAAGGAGGGGACAGGACAAATCAGGCCATCCAAGATGAAAAACAGCAACATGACAACAGCCCTGCAAAAGGTGAACTTTTCCTTGCAGGGCTGGGGTGCCATAGGTATTTGTATGGAGTTTTATGAAGGTTATTATGAAAAAAACGTCTCTCTTGTTCTGACAACTGTAGAATACAATAGAATTCTTAAGCGAACCTAAAACAGTCCAAAAGGATTTCAATTCTTTTTTCATATTCCCATGCTATACTTTTTATGGAAATTGCTACATGGGAGATTCATCATGATAGATGCGCTAGAATTCATATCTGATAAGATTGGAATAGTAATGGGTGTTGTTATTGGCATCATTGTTGCCATTGCACTAATAAGAACACTTCTGAAAGCATCGAGAGGAGAGTCTATAAAAGTGCCTCCGATTGGCGTGATGAACGATCTTCCAAGCAGTGTGACAGGTATCAATAAGCATGACGACATGTCTGAACGTTCAAGCGAAAGAGCAAATAAGAAGACAGAATAATGGTAAAGGATATAGTAAGAGACGCATTTTTCCTGAGTCAGAAATCTGACGAGGCAACCAAAGCTGACTTGCAGGTAGTACAGGATCTCGAAGATACGCTTAAAGCCAATCGGGATCGTTGTGTTGGCATGGCTGCAAATATGATCGGATACAGAAAGAAAATCATAATCGTTGCCACAGGCTTTGCAGACATCGTTATGATCAATCCTGTGATTACGGCAAAGTCTGAGCCATACGAGACAGAAGAAGGCTGTTTGTCACTGCCTGGGACAAGAAAAACTACAAGGTACAAGCGCATCACTGTCAGATATCTTAACAAGAGATTTGATGAACATGTGCAGGACTTCAGCGGTTATATTGCACAGATAATCCATCACGAGATCGACCATTTTTCAGGGAAACTGATATGAAGACAATAGAAACCGGCGGAATAACATATATAGATTTAATCCCTTACGGAACGGATGAATGGTACTACGGGATAAGCTATGAACACGGTGATCTGTATGAAGCAGAAGAAGTGTTCAAAGAAGGGCAGGATGTTGAAGGGAGAAATCTTTGCCTGATCCATTATCCTGACGGCAACGTATATAGGCCTGTGCCGAAGCAGCCGGGCATCTATCCTGCTGAACCTGTATACTATGAAGGCGGGATCTTCATTCTGAGCGTAAACTTTCTACAGAATCTGATACAAATAATACGCTTCGACTGCGACAGCAAGGAGATCAAAACCATAGAGGAGCTGTCGCTAAGCAGCGTAAAGGACTGTTACAACTTACACCTGGACATAGCTCCTCTTACACTCACAAGGCAGTGCGTCGGCACGAATGAATTCGAGATCATCTGGCCGGAGATAGTACAGTTTGAGATGGGCGACCACGACAGCTTCTTCCTCAGAGACGGTGACAGACTGTATTTCAACCGTTGGCATGAAGACGAAGATGGCTCAAACTATTATGATGAAACCGTTGTCAGAAATCTTCAGGGGGAGATGATTGAAGTATTGTCAGGTGATCTACGCATCATGCCTAATGGTGAAACATGGTTCCTGAAGTAAGTAAAACTAAATTGTGATTAATGTGAAATGTTAACATTCGTTGCTTGAAGCAACGCTCTGTGCTGCACTACATTGAAGTCAGTACAGAGACGGAGGTGACGGATATGTTGAACGATAATATACGTACAGTAAGAAAGAATAGAGGATTCACACAGGAGGATCTTGCAAGTAGGCTGCATGTAACCAGGCAAACTGTCTCCAAGTGGGAAAAGGGCATATCAGTCCCTGATGCAGAGATGCTGACGCGTCTAGCTGAAGAACTGGATACAGATGTAAGTGTACTTTTAGGCGCTAAAGTTGAAATTGTAGCAGAGGAAAATGCGATAGTGGAGCAATTATCCAGGCTGAATGAACAGCTTGCGATAAGGAATCGCAGATCAAGAAAGATCTGGAAGACACTGGCAATAATAGGCATCGCAACCATAGCGATCCCACTGATATTATCGGTGCTGGGTCTGACTCTTTTTTCAATCCGCGATCACGGTGTGCAGGGGCAGGCCGGTAATGTGAGTTATCAGTATCAGGCGGGAAAATATACATACAGCATAGACGTTAACTACGACAATAGATATAAAGTTGTCGCTTTTGGGGTCGACAGCCCGAGCCCTGATGAAGATGTGACTGAGAGTGGTGAGTTCAGTACCGACACGTATGCATTTATAAATTCATTATCTGACATTACTGATGCCAGGAAGCTGGATAAAAAACTTAAAGAGTATGCAGAAGACCATGGAGATACAGTGGTAGTTCTTCTTGAAGATGGCATTGGATTGCCTGACGATGACTGAACACCAGTTAT
>JBGUME010000167.1:0-4665 GCA_045116695.1 Anaerovoracaceae bacterium
CCCGTTTTCCCTTGTTTGACTTTACTTTACTACGTCGTAGCCCGCGCTCTTCAGCATGCGGTTCATGACGCTGAATCCAAACCCGTCCTCATCGATGGTCCGGATCAGGATCAGGTCGTAGCCCTGCCTGTCGAGTTCTCTGAGCTCTGCAAACAGCTTGTGGGCTGCCTTGCCCGGGTCATTGTCGTAGTCGATTATGGCGACGCTGCGGCCGCTCTCCCTGGCCTCGAGTCCCAGCTTCTTGGCTTTCTCCTTGAACTCGCTCGTGCTGCCCTCTATGAGCCGCACCTCCGCTTTCGGAGAATAATGCTTGTATTTCATTCCCGGCGACTTAGGCTTGAATCCCTCTTCGGAGACCCCGTCTTCCGGGTCCGCTATGGTCTCAGGCTTTTCGAGAAGGCTGTTATCGTAAAGCACCGCTCTCTTCAGAAGCATCATCAGCTTCTCCTTGGTGACAGCGCCCGGTCTCAGTATGCGCGGTATGGTATCCGTCAGATCGAGCACCGTAGACTCTATGCCCACGTCGCACTGCTCGCCCATGATGACCGCGTCGATGCGCCCATCCATGTCTTCAAGCACATCGTCAGCCGTGGTAGGGCTCGGTCTGCCCGAAAGGTTTGCGCTCGGCGCCGCGATAGGCCTGCCCGCGAGTTTGATGAGCCTTCTGGCCGTCTGGTTTGACGGCATGCGGACCGCCACCGTATCCAGACCGCCTGTCGTGATGTCCGGCACTTTCGCGGACTTCTTGAAAACCATGGTGAGCGGTCCCGGCCAGATATTTGTGATGAGTATCGACGCCTCGCGGCTCAGAGACGCGGCGCCCCCGTCGATCAGTTCGTACAGGTCTGTCGCGTCAGCGATGTGGACTATCATCGGATTGTCCGACGGGCGTCCTTTTGCCGCATATACAGAAGCGACGGCCTCCGCGTTGAGAGCGTCAGCTCCCAGCCCATAGACCGTCTCTGTCGGAAAAGCAACAAGCCCGCCGGCTCTGATGATCTCGCCGGCGCGTCTGATGTCGCTTTCATTTGTCGATAATCTTAATGTCTCCATCTATACCAATAATGCTTATTTAAAGCGAAAAAGGCGAGCTTTAGCCAAAGTCCTTCATCTTGGCAGCCTGATCCGCAGTGATCAGCCCGTCTACCGCCTCGTCGATATCTCCGTCGAGGAACTGGTCGAGCTTGTACAGAGTCAGATTGATGCGGTGATCCGTCATGCGTCCCTGAGGGAAGTTGTATGTGCGGATACGCTCAGAGCGGTCGCCCGAACCGACCTGGCTTCTTCTGTCAGCCGAGATCTTGTCGTTCTGCTCCTGCACCATCTTGTCATAGAGCCTGGCCTTGAGTACCCTCATGGCCTTCTCTCTTTTCTGGATCTGTGATTTCTCATCCTGGCATGTGACCACGATGCCCGTAGGCAGGTGGGTCATGCGGACAGCCGAGTCAGTCGTATTTACGCACTGACCACCGTTGCCGGATGCTCTGTATACGTCGACCTTAACATCGTTAGGATTGATCTCCACCTCTACGTCGTCGACTTCCGGAAGCACCGCAACAGTTGCAGCCGAAGTGTGGATGCGGCCGGACGATTCTGTCTCAGGCACCCTCTGCACACGGTGAACGCCGGATTCGAACTTGAGTCTCGAATAAGCCCCGCGGCCCTTTATCATGACTACGGCTTCCTTGACGCCGCCGATTCCCGTATCGCTTATCTCGATGACTTCAGCCTTCCAGTGACGGCGCTCGGCGTATCTCAGATACATCCTCAGCAGGTCGCCGCCAAAGAGAGCAGCTTCCTCACCGCCCGTGCCGGCCCTGATCTCAAGGATGACGTTCTTGTCATCGTTAGGGTCCTTAGGCAGCAGCAGTATTTTGAGGTCTTCCTGAGCCTTCTCCATGCGCTCTTCAAGATCCTTGGCCTCTTCCTTGGCCATCTCGCGCATTTCTTCGTCATCTTCGAGCTCGATAAGTTCCCTGGCATCAGCCAGCTCGCTCTGCATCTTGCGGTAGTCCTCGTAAGCTTTGACGACAGGCTCCAGCTCGGCCATCTCCTTCATGTGCTTCTGCCAAGTCTTCTGGTCAGCAATGACAGCCGGATCCGCGACCTTCTCGCTCAATTCCTTGTATTTTTCAGTTATGAAGTCTAATTTATCAAACATCTTGATGTCCCTTTACTCTGCGGCAAAGCCGCCTTACTTAACCAATTAATTATATCAAAAACTTCTTTTTATTAAAATCGTATTCTTTGAAAGCGCCTGTCTATATGGCAGGCAGGTAACTCGAGCACGCCGGCACTTAGCGACTGGCAAGCGCCAGCGCAGACAGAGCTTAGTACCGCTGCGTGCGAATGTTAGCGAGAGCGGGCCTGCCGCCATATAGACAGGCGCTCATTTACGCACATTAAAACCGGAGCCGTAGATGCTCCGGTTTGATGTCCTGTCTTACTATCTACAGGCCGTACTTGTTCTTGAACTTCTCTACACGGCCGCCTCTGTTAGCAAACTTCTGCTGGCCTGTAAAGAACGGGTGGCATTCCGAGCAGATGTCTACTCTCATCTCTGCCTTGTCGGAGAGAGTCATGAATGTGTTCCCGCATGCGCAAGTTACTTTACATTCCTGATAGTTAGGATGGATTCCTTCCTTCATGCTGGTACCTCTTTCTAAATCAATATATGAAACGTTTCACACCATCGCCTCTGTCGGCAAGCTTCTGCCGGCCTGTAAAGAACAGGCTGAGACGACAGCTTGTGTAGTATATCACTGTAAATAAGTGATTGCAAGGTTTTAGCAAAGTTTTTTGAATTAAAAAGCCGGCGGATATTTCCGCCGGAAAACGCATGCCGTTTGATTCTATATTTTCTTGGTTTTTGCCTTGCGGCCTACCTTGAAGATGATCACGTCCAGGATCACCAGATAAACAGCCGCCAGGCCGAGTGTCACAAAGCACATTGCAGGTCCCTTGGTCGCAAGCCCGACCAGGATGAGCACAGGCGCTCCAAGCAGGATACCGAAGCTGGATCCGACGACCAGATTGTTGGCGGCTGGTGTCTCAAGCTGAGGGTCGATCTCACGCAGCAGCAGTACGCCGGAGCTGATGGTTCCGGTCAGCATGCCGTACATCGAGATGAGTCCCTGATAGTAATAATCACCGTAGACCGCTTTGCATACCCAGCGCAGGTGGAACCATGTGACAACGGTCCCCGCGATGACCAGCAGGACGAACGGAAGCACCAGCCCACGGATGTCCTCGATATCGATGCAGCCGATGCCCGCGACAATCATGATATCGAAGAATGCGCCGGACAGACGGTTGAGCAGATAGTTGTCCTGATAGCGTCTCTTTATGGTGCCTTTCTTTCTGAGCTTCTCAAGGATGACACGCAGCAGTATTGCAAGCGCGGAGCCGATGATGAAGTTGAAGCCCCAGAGCAGAGTGTTGACTGTGCCTGCAAGTCCTTCACTTATCTTTGCAATGCCACCTGTCAGTCCTGCTGTCGCAGCGTAAGTGACCAGATAAACGATGATGATCATTGCCAGCTGTACGCTGAGCTTATCTATCGATTCGGAAACATCGCTGCTTTCCCCGCCTTCGTCAAGGTGATCGTCTCTGAGGAATACATGTCCTCTTTCTTCGCTGACAGCGATATCGCCTCTGCTGCGCAGGATGTTCAGGATGATTACTCCCACGATGCAGGCCACTATGTAGCCGGCAGCCGCTATGGCAAGCCCGAAGCTGTGTCCTCCCTCAAAACCGAGCGACTGATAGCTGGCACCGATATTGTTTGCCTGTCCCGGGCCCTGTCCGAAGCCCATCGGCAGCAGAAGTCCAGCTGCTCTGAACATGTTTGGCATCACAGTAAGCGCGAGGCCGATGGTGATTATGAGGCCCGTAACGCCCTGTATCATGTATGTGCTGACTATGACCGCTCCCGAACGGAAACCGACTTTGCTTTCATCGCCGGCTTCTCTCTTCACAGGGTTGCGCAGGCTCATGGCAATGAAGCCCAGCGCTATGCCGTGATAAGTCAGAGCGGAAAGCAGGTTTTCATCAAGATTCACGATCCCTATCTCCTTTGCGATAAGCAGGATGAACCCGCCCAGCACCGCTACCGGAAGCATGGTCTTGCGAATAGGTTTTATAACTTGTCTAAGAAAAATCGCGATAAGCAGTACTGCCGCAATGTAGCCGAACTGAATTATCGCGTTCCATAGTTGCGTGTTAGCTGCTGAATAATCCAAATTTTACTCCTTAACAATAACGTTCAATATTTCCCGTGCGATAACGTATTTTCTCAGATTCGTCTTTGAAGACTTTTCTGACCTTAGTTCATAATAACCGCTTTGGTCACTGAAAACAACCCTTGCGGCCAGTGCCATGGTCATGTTGCTTATGTCCGGGATACTGAATTGATGCCCGCTTATGGTAAGCACAAAGTTTCCTTCCTTATATATAAGGGCCAGTTTGCCGCGCGCGGCCTCCTCTTCGGCATGATCCTCGCCTATCCTGACCAGTGTGACATTGTCGTCCGCGAAAATCTCCACCTCTTCCGGAGACTTGCTTCCGCAGAGCTCGTTAAAGCGGTCCTTAAGTGCTTCGCGGTCCAGCTTTTCCCAGTCGACTATGGTCTCAACAGGTTCAGCCGGTTCAAAGAAGCCTGTGTCG
>JBGUME010000168.1:0-2857 GCA_045116695.1 Anaerovoracaceae bacterium
CTTTTCAGGTGCCTGACCATAGAAGAACGATTATTCCGCGAAACAGGCCTATCAGTCAGCTCCTGTTTCCGGGCATAGCAGTAAGTCCCCGCTTCCGGGCGTTGCAGTAAGCCACCGCTTTCTGGTATAACAGTAATCTTCCAATTCTCAGAGCCGGCGAAAGTGGTGAGAGTGTATCGAGGGTATCACGAAATGATAATAACAGGAAACTCGTGTTAGCAAAGTAGTGTCCTCCATGTCCTCAAAGGAGGGTTAGTGTCTTTAGAGGACAATGGAAACTCGTGGTATGTCCTTGATGTCCTCCATGTCTTCGAACTGATATAAAATATCCATGCTAAATCAAAGAAAGGAGCATGGATATGAAGACAGTAGAGTTCAAGACCGCTGATGGGAGGACAAGGTATTACCTTGCTGGGGAAGATGGTCTCCCAGTGGAGCCGGTGATAAAGTTCCTGAAGTTCAGGGATGCCGCTGGCTACGCAAGAAATACGCTCAAAGGAGAGTGTATACACCTTATGCACTACTTTGAGTTTCTCGAGGAAAGAGGGACGCTGTACGAAGATGTAACGATAGATGACCTGGCCAGATTTGTTGGTTGGCTCAAGAACCCGGACATTGAAAAGAAAATAGTTGCATTCAGGGAGAAGCCCGCACATGCGGCAGAAACGATCAACAAGCACGTTGATACGGTGATAGCATTCTATGACTACCTGATGAGGCACGATGGACTGGAGAATCGGTTATCCGAGAAGCTGGTGGTATTCGTCAAGAATCCCAGTCCGGCGTATAGGAGTTTCCTGTACGGGATTGCAGACAGCAAACCGACAAAGAGCCATATGCTGAAAATGCCTGTGTCCAAGAGAGTGGTAAAGACCATCAAGAAAGAAGAAGCTGTTGTCCTTTTGGAGGCATGCCATAACCTGAGGGATTACTTCCTGCTCTCTCTTCTGTTTGAGACAGGAATGCGAATAGGTGAGGCATTGGCGCTTTGGCTTGAGGATTTCGATATCTCCGGAAAGAAGATCCACATCTGTGACAGAGGGGAATTGGAAAACCTGGCAGAGATAAAGACTGTGGAAAGCCCCAGGATACTGGACTGCACGAATGAACTGATGGATCTCTTTACGGAGTATGTCAGCACGTATCATGATACGGATGTTGAAACAAACCATGTGCTGCTTAAGATCCGCGGAGACCATAAAGGCATGGCAATGGAGTATGCGGATGTAGATAACCTCTTCCGTGCACTCAGAAAGAGAACCGGCGTGTATGTCACGCCCCATATGTTCCGTCATACATCCTTGAGCCTGCTTCACGCCGCAGGATGGAATCCGGAGCTCTTGAAGGAACGTGCCGGACACAGGAACATTTACACCACCCTGAATACATATGTGCATCCGACGGAGGAAGAAGTCACCGAAGCCTTCTGTAAGGTGTCAGACAGCCTCAGAATGCCGGGAATCGGGAAGGAGGCTGATCAGTAATGGAAGCAGCCGCTATAGCATTCCCAAGCCTTTATCTGGTTGAGGACACGGATGAGAAATATAAAGAGATGACGGCATACCTGTCATCAGAAGACAGCTACTGGCTGAATAATGACATATGGAAGATGCAGGACAGTGCGTTCGCGGAAGCCGGGATAAAGGTTCCCATACAGAAGGTGCCAAAGAAGGGATGTGTCATCGCCGATTATTCTGAATACCCTTCCGAGAGGTTGAAAACCGAGGCAAAGTATCATCTGTTGCACAGCCTGAAAGAGAAATATATCACTGTTGTCGGAGTCGTCCATAACTACACTTGGGGAATCCGTAACTTATGGAGATATCTGCCGGAGGATACGATCAGTTTCAGCACGATTGATATACAGTTGTTCGAGGATTGTCTTCCTGAACTTCCGAAAACGGAACGGATCCAGCTGACAGCCGTCGTGCGGCAGATATGTGGGTTTATCAAGGGTTTCTACGATGACACTCCGGAGACGGAAAAGGATGTATGGCATGCTCTGAACATAAAGGGCACCAGACTTTCGGCGGCGATGAAACGCCAGAGCCCAAGCATGAACTTTACAGAGATCCCCGAGTACTATCGTCCTATGGTAAAGCGCTTTATGAAGCGCCTGATCATAAAGCGGAGCTGGTCATACTGCAAAGAACTTCTGATGTACATACGATATTTCTTCAAGTCCTTCTACGCACATGATCGTCATGATGGATTTCTTGAGAGTCTTAGCCGCAAGGACATGGAGGAATACTTTGGATGGGTTGCCGCCGATTATGCCGCCAAGAACGCGACCTTCCGCAGCAAGGCGATTTCGTTTATCCGCACGTTTCTTGACTACATACAGCTTTCGGAATATCCGGGAGTCCCGAAGAAGGACATAGACAGACTCATCTTTGATGATGACATACCGAAGAGGGAGCGCCCGGAAGATACGATGGCTAAAGTAAAGTATGTTCCGAAGCCTGTAAGGGATCAGATAGATGCATCTGTAAAAGAAATCGATCCACCGGAAATGATACCGGTTTACGTGCTTCTGCGGGAGACAGGATGGCGTGGAACCGATGTGCTTGGTCTGAGATATGACAGTTGCCTTGATTATGTGTGGAACGATAAGGATCAGTCCTATGTGCCATATCTGTGCGGTGAGATAACAAAGACTGGAATACCGATGCTGAAAATCCCGCTCAGAGATGAAGTGGGTGAGATGGTCAAGGGCCTTATAAAAACTGCCCGCGAGAAAAGTACGGAGGATAATAACCCCGACAGATATCTTTTCAATACATACGAAGGCAGATGCAAGGGGCTTCCGTATTCCAAAGTGGCATTTACTGATGCGGTACAGGAACTCATAGACCGC
>JBGUME010000169.1:0-8222 GCA_045116695.1 Anaerovoracaceae bacterium
ATATACGTCAAATCCGTCCTTTTCCGCCACAGGCCAGGACTTGCCGCCCTTCCTGAGTCCCACGATGACGTCGCATCCGGAGTCTCTCAAGTTGAGAGCGTGCGCGTGTCCCTGCGAACCGTATCCTATGATCGCGATCTTCTTTCCGTTAAGAACGTCCAGGTTGCAATCTTTCTCATAATACATTTTTACCATAGTTGAATTCCCCGCTTTCCTTTGATTTATCGTTGATCGTTGCCTTGCCTCTTTCGATCGCGACCACTCCGGTCCTTGCGATCTCGAGAATGTCGAACTCCTTCATGATATTTATAAACCCGTTTATTTTTTCTTCATCACCGGTCGTGCCGAGTGTCATAGTGTCTGTCGTCACATCTATGATGTTTGCCCGGAATATGTTGGCGAGCTGTATGATGTCGTTTCTCTTCTCTCCGGAGTCCGCCTTCACCTTTACGAGCATGAGCTCCCTGTAGACCGAGGATTCCGTATTGAGCCATTTTACCGAATGGATCGGATAGAGTTTCCTGAGCTGATTGCAGAGAAGCTCAGTGTGAGGCCCGTCCGCCATCACATCGATGGTGATCCTGGTAACGCCCGGATTCTCAGTCGGTCCCGCGGCGAAGGCCTCTATGTTATATCCCTTTCTCGAAAACAGTCTGGCGATCTGCGAGAGGACTCCCGGTTCGTTGTCCACAAGCAGCGCGAGCGTCTGCCTTCTGGCGTCTTTCATTGCTTCCATACTGTCTCCTTCCTATATCCTCATGAAATTCGTGATGTGATCTCCGCCGCCGACCATAGGCCTTACCATCTCGTCTATGTCTATCATGCAGTCGATCACGAATCCTTCCCTGAGCTCCATGGCCTCTTTGATGACTTCCGCGAGCTCCTCCTGATTGCTCACCCTTCTGCCGTGCAGTCCGTACGCCTCGGCCAGCTTCACGAAGTCAGGGCCGCGGTCGAGAGTGGACTCGGAGAAGTTCTTCTTATAGATCAGGTTCTGCCACTGCCTCACCATTCCGAGCGTCTGGTTGTCGAAAATGAATGTGATGACCGGAATGTGGTAATGCTCTACCGTTGAGAGTTCGTTGCAGTTCATTCGGAAGCTTCCGTCGCCGGCGATGTGTATGACCGTCTTGTCCGGATTGCCAACTGCCGCTCCTATGGCAGCTCCAAGCCCGAACCCCATGGTCCCGAAGCCTCCCGATGTCAGGAGCTGCCCCGGGTAATCGAAGTGGAAGTGCTGTATTGCCCACATCTGATGCTGTCCCACATCCGTGGCTACGATCGTATCCTCCGGCATCAGTCTGGCGATGGTGTCGCAGATCTGCTTAGGGTCCAGCCTCTGACCGCTGTCCGCGTATTCCGTTTCGGTCGGATGTGAGAACACGAAGTCCATCCATTCCTTATGCTGCTGCGGGCTGAGCTTCTCATTGAGCCTTCTCAGGACCTCCTTCGCGTCTCCGACTATGTGATGGTCGGTGCGGACGTTCTTGTTGATCTCGGACCTGTCGATGTCTATGTGCACTATCTTCGCCTGGCTCGCGAAGGTTTCAGGGTCGAGAGCGACGCGGTCGGAGAAACGGCAGCCTACCGCTATGAGCAGGTCGCACTCGCTGACTCCTATGTTCGAAGCCTGGGAGCCGTGCATTCCTATCATCCCCGTCGTATGTGGGTCGCGGCCGTGCATTCCTCCGCCTCCCATGACGGTTATGGCCGCGGGAGCGTCCACGAGCCTGACGAACTCATTGAATTCCTTGTGCGCGCGGCCTCTTACGACTCCTCCTCCGCAGATGAGCATCGGCCTTTTGGACTCGCCTATCATCTCTACAAGCTTGTCTATGTCTTCCTCATCGATGGTAGGAATGTGGAAGTCCACCATGTTGCGGTCCCTGAGAGCCTTTATGACTCCCGCTTCCTTGTGCTTTGAAGCCGGGATGAATTCGTACTCAGCGGTCTCTGCAGTCACGTTCTTGAGTATGTCGATGAACACAGGACCCGGGCGTCCGCTTCTCGCGATGGCAAAGGCTCTTCGCACCGTGTCCGCCAATCTGTTGACATCGACGATCTGGAACGTGCACTTTGTTATAGGCAGCATCACTCCGGTGCTGTCTACCTCCTGGAAGGAATCCTTTCCGATGAGGTTTTCCGCTACGTTGCATGATATGAATACCACAGGCGATGAATCCATGTACGCGGTAGCGACTCCCGTAGTGAGGTTCGTCGCGCCCGGTCCTGAGGTCGAAAAAGCGACTCCGACCTTGCCCGTGCTTCTCGCGTATCCGTCCGCGGCATGCGAAGCGCCCTGCTCATGAGCGGTAAGATAGTGATGTATCCTGTCCTTATATTTTACGAGACTGTCATATACGTTCAGTATCGTTCCGCCGGGATATCCGAATACGGCATCCACATCCTGTTCGAGCAGGCACTCCATAAGTATATCTGCGCCGGTAAGTTTCAATTTTTTTCTCCTTGCAATAGCTGATTTTAAATGTTGGTAAATGAATTAGCTTATTTCATAAAAAAAACTGCGATCTGATGTATCGATCGCAGGGTCTGATGGCGTTTTCCGGTCATGTCCGTCTGACGGCTCGCGCCGCCTTCCGCTTGTCTCAAACCAACCGGGGCATCATTCCCTGCCGCCTCTAAGGCTGAAGCCGAGAATAATACCGTTAAGAATGATCAGAGTGAGAATAAATTGTGTGACGAACATTAAACTTTCCTAATTTCTAACAAAAAATTTGTGATTTTTTATGATTTTTCACAATTCTAACACTGTGAATATATCTTGTCAAGCAGTTGAGAGAAGGACTACGGCCTGATTTCAACTATTTCCTCGGACGCGACCGCATTCTTGACTAATGTTTCCACATCTAGAGCCGCTTCTGACTTCTCGATGCGTTCGAGTTTAGGTTTTGTGACCGGGTGCTTAGGCAGGAAGACCGTGCAACAGTCCTCGTAAGGCTGTATGGAGATATCGTATGTGCCTATCTCGCGCGCCTTGTCCATGATATCCACCTTGTCCATGGCGATCAGCGGTCTCATGACAGGCATCTTCACTACGCTGTCTGTGACCACCAGGGCTTCTGCCGTCTGGCTAGCCACCTGGCCGAGGTCCTCGCCAGTGATCAGCATCATGGCGCCGTTTTTGACCGCTATCTGCTCGGCTATCCTCATCATAAAGCGCCTCACAAGCAGCGTCGTCTCGTCCTCCGGACAGTTCTTCACGATCTCTTCCTGTATCGGCAGCAGATTGATTACATGCATCTTTACTGTCCCCATGTATCCCGCCAGCACCTTGACGAGCTCTTCGACTTTGCGCTGGGCTCTCTGGCTGGTGTACGGATACGAGTGATAGTGCACAGCTTCTATGCTCATGCCGCGCTTTGCCATCATGAACGCGGCTACAGGGCTGTCGATGCCGCCTGACATTAGTATGAGGCCCTTGCCGTTGGTTCCGAGAGGAAGTCCCCCGAAGCCTCTTATCTTGTCGCGGAAGATGTATGCCCCCTCGCGCCTGACATCGACTGTGAGCAGGCAATCCGGTCTGTGTACGTCAACGCTCAGGCCCTGATTGGCCTTCAGTACCATGCCGCCTACCTGCCTTGCGATCTCAGGAGATTCGACGGCGAACGACTTGTCCGCTCTGTGAGCCTTTACCTTGAAGGTCTTCACTCCGTCTTCTTCGATCACTTTCTGCATGTAAACAGCGGCTGTGCGGCCTATAGCGTTGATGTCTTTAGGCGCTTCCACAGCCGGACTGACAGACGCTACGCCAAACACTCTTACGCACTTTGCTATGACCTCGTCCTCAGGTACGCTTTCCGGTACTCTGACAAACATCAGCCCGTCTATCCATTTAGCCTCGGCATCTTCAAAGCACGACAATGCTCCGCGCAGCCTCTCAATGAGTATGCGTTCAAAGTACGGCTTATTCATGCCCTTCAGTGCGACCTCTCCGCACCTTACTATATACAGTTTCTTTTCCAATTCTTTATCCTTTTAGCGGAAACTGCCCAGTCTGCGGAATCTCTCGACCGCGGTCTTTGTGCGGTCTATCACGTAGTCCATTTCCTCTACTGTGTTGAATTCCGAGAAGCTGAAACGCAGCGCTCCTTCTATCTCCTTGTGTGTCATCGACATGGCCTGCAGCACGTGGCTGTCGCCCGTTTTGTTGGACGAACAGGCCGAACCTGTCGATACGTATATGCCGTCCTGTTCCAATGTGTGGAGCAGGACCTCTCCGCGTGTGCCTTCGAATGTCACGTTGAGCACGCTTGGGCAGCGTTTGCCGTGCTCGTGCAGCGTGTATCCGAGATCTTCCGGACCGTTCACGATGATATCACTGATCTCGGTCCTGAGTCCGTCCAGTAGGTAATTGTTGACGATGCCCATGCGACTGGTCTTCATCATGAGGTCAGTGCAGGACATCTCCGCTGCGAGGCCCATGCCGGCAATGCCCGGAGTGTTCTCCGTTGAGGACCTGAATCCGCCTTCCTGGCCTCCGCCCGTGATGAAGGCAGGCAGGTTGTGGCGCTTCTTCATGTAGAGAAAGCCCGTGCCTTTAGGGCCGTGGAACTTGTGGCCGCTCGCGGAGATAAGATCCGCGTCGAGCTCATCGAGCGCCAGCTTTCCGAAGGCCTGGACAGCGTCTGTATGGAAGATGATCTCCGTACCGTGTTGCCTGTTGTAGTCCCTGACCGTTCTTCCGATCGATGTGACAGGCTCTATGGTCCCGGTCTCATTGTTGACAGCCATGATTGAAACGATAATTGTATTCTCGTCAAGTGCTGCCTTCAGGACCTGTTCTTCCACATATCCGTCCACATCCACATCCAAATAGACTATATCAAAGCCGTCTTCTTTCAGCCTTTTGCATGTCTCAAGAACCGCAGGGTGTTCTACTTTCGTCGTGATTATCCTGTTTCCGCGGCGGCGCAGCTTGCGCGCAGACGAGAGCAGAGCCATGTTGTCGCTCTCGGTGCCGCCTGAGGTGAATACGACGTTGCCCGCAGGCGGCAGCAGATCTGCGATCTGCCTGCGCGCGTCGTACAGCAGGTTCCCTGCTTCAAAGCCCAGCGCATGCAAAGACGAAGGGTTGCCAAAGTTTTCTTTGGCAGCCCTGTACATCAGTTCCGTGACTTCGTCATATTGTCTTGTTGTTGCGCTGTTATCAAGATAAATCATTTCGCGTAATCCGTGGCCCTTGTCTCTCTGACGACATTGACCTTGATCTGTCCCGGATATTCGAGTTCCGCCTCGATCTTCTTGGCGATCTCTCTTGCCAGCATAGGGACTTCCTCATCCTTGACCTGGTTAGGCTTAACTGCGACTCTGATCTCGCGGCCTGCCTGGATCGCGTAGGATTTCTCTACGCCCTTTGTTGTATTGGCGATGTTCTCAAGGTTCTCGAGTCTCTTGATGTAGGATTCGAGAGTCTCTCTTCTTGCGCCCGGTCTTGCTGCCGACAGAGCATCCGCAGCTGCGACCAGCATGGCCTCAAGAGTCGTAGGCTCCACATCCCCGTGGTGCGCTTCAACCGCATTGATGACCTTCCAGGATTCTTTGTACTTCTTGCAGATATTCACGCCTATCTCGACGTGTGTGCCCTCTACCTCATGGTCAATGGCCTTGCCGATATCATGCAGAAGTCCGCCGCGTCTGGCAAGCTTAGGATCGAGTCCAAGCTCTTCTGCCATCATTCCCGCGAGCGTAGCGACCTCTATGGAGTGCTGCAGCACGTTCTGTCCGTATGATGTTCTGTATTTGAGCCTTCCGATGAGTCTTACCATTTCAGGATTCAGGTTATGCACGCCTGTCTCGAAGCATGCTCTTTCTCCTTCTTCCTTGATGATGGTGTTGACCTCTTTGGTAGCCTTCTGGACCATCTCTTCGATCCTTGCCGGATGTATCCTTCCGTCTACGATCAGTTTTTCAAGAGCGATCCTGGCGATCTCTCTTCTGACAGGGTCGAAGCCCGAAAGTATGACTGCCTCAGGTGTATCATCGATGATGAGATCCACT
The DNA here is from genome assembly GCA_045116695.1 of Anaerovoracaceae bacterium. Lineage (GTDB taxonomy): Bacteria > Bacillota > Clostridia > Peptostreptococcales > Anaerovoracaceae > Crickella. Next base: position 6,019 of record JBGUME010000169.1, read on the forward strand.
CCGGTCAGAGTCTCGATGGCTCTGATGTTGCGGCCCTCTCTTCCGATGATGCGGCCCTTCATATCGTCATTAGGCAGGCTGACAACAGATACTGTGGTCTCAGTGACCTGATCCGACGCGTATCTCTGGATCGCGGTCGTGATGATCTCTCTTGCCCTTTTGTCCCCTTCCTCTCTGGCTTCGTTCTCGATGTTGACTATCATCTCGGAAGCGTCCTTACGGATGTCCGTTTCAAGCTCCTGCAGCAGCAGGTGCTTGGCCTCTTCTCTGGTGTAGCCTGAGATCCTCTCAAGCTCTGCTACCTGCTTGGCGATGTAAGCATCGATCTCTTTGTGTTTTTCATTCATCGACTGCTCTCTCTTGCTGAGGCCGTTCTCACGCTTCTCAATGCTCTCGAGCTTGCGGTCGATATTCTCTTCCTTCTGCTGGATCCTTCTCTCTGCTTTGGATACTTCAGCCCTTCTGGACTTGAGCTCTCCTTCATACTCTTCTCTCAGCTTATGTATTTCCTCTTTCGCCTCAAGCACTTTCTCCTTCTTGAGGTTCTCGACAGTATTCTGCGCGTCCAGGATCATGTTCCTGGCCTGCTGTTCCGCGCTTCCTATGGCCTTCTCTCCGAAGTTCTTGCGCAGAACATAACCTATTGCTATACCGACGATAAGGACTACAATGCTGATCACAACAGTTAAAACCGGTGACATAAGCACCTCCTTATCAATTATTTGGATTTGTAATATATACATTATCTGCGCATACGCTATGTAGGGCTGAATGTGTCTGCCCGACACAATATATGCGATTAGATGACATAAACATACATAGATATTATACATATGATCTTATGTCCAGTCAATTGAAAATACTCACTTAAAAACCGGGACGAAACGCCCCGGACTGTTGTGTTTTCAATATTTACAGATACTTGCTGACCACCTCGATGTCTGACGGTATATCGACGGCCGTCGATCCTCTTTTCTGACTGTGCTCACGACCCTTTCCGGCAACAAACAGCAGCGTGTTATCGTCCATCAGGCTTATTGCCTTTTTTATAGCTTCAGGTCTGTCCGGAATGATCTCGAACTTCCCTCCTTCTGAGGCGACAGCTTCAGCGATCGCGTCGCAGATATCCTCAAGTTTCTCGTATCCGGGATCGTCCTCAGTGATTATCGTATAGTAACTGCAGCGCCCCGCAGCTTTCCCCATGTCTGTCCTTCTGTTGACGCCTTTGCTCCCTGTGGCTCCGAATACGGAGATTATTTTCCTGTCAGGGAATTCCAACTTTATCGTTTCATAGAAAGTTTCAAAACTCAGCTTATTATGAGCGTAATCCACTATAGCTATGCGCTTGCCATCCTTACTGTAAAAAGCTTCCATTCGTCCCGGAGTCACTGCTGCGGCAAGCCCGGCTTTTATATGTTTCATAGGAATGCCTATAATGGCCGCGAGCGATACGGCTGCAAGAGCGTTCTCGGCATTTATTGTGCCGAACGTGCCGAGAGTGAACACCTCGTCAAAGTCTTCATATCCCGGAACATCCCTTCCTCTTATGCTCATGGATACTCTGCCTTCGCGTGAAACGATATCGTATCCAAAGATGTTGGCGTTGCTGTCATGATGGCTGAAACTTATACGGACCGGGCATTTCACGGCTGCCTTCTGTATCCTTTCCTGCTCTTCACAGTCAAGATTGACACATGCCCTGCGGCAGTCCTCGAATATCTTCAGCTTGGACTCAAGATAGTCATCAAAATCCGGATGTTCTATCTCGCTTATATGATCGCTCCCTATATTCAGAAAAGCGACCGCGTCAAAGTCTATGCCCATTACCCGGTCGTATTTCAGCGCCTGGCTTGATACTTCCATGGTCATGTACCTTATGCCGCTTTTCAGAGCATTATCCATATGCCTGTAGATCTCAAAGATCTCCGGTGTCGTAAGAGACGATTCCTCTTCCACCACGCCGTCATAATTCTCAATGCCGGACAGAATGGCGCTGCGCACTCCTGCTGTCTCGCGAAGATAGTCATCCAGAATGCTTCTCATAAAGAAAGCAGTAGTGGACTTGCCTTTTGTGCCGGTGATCCCAATGACTCTGACAAGATCATACAGTTTGCCGTAAAAAGTCTCCGCTATGACAGGCATGGCTTTACGTATGTCCCTGACATATATCCCGAAACCCGATTCTTCGGTTTTACGTAAGATGT
>JBGUME010000170.1:0-4376 GCA_045116695.1 Anaerovoracaceae bacterium
GAAGGTTCGAGTCCTTTCGTCCGCACCAAAGCCGGCATTAATGCCGGCTTTTTTCTATGCCCTGAAAACAGCCATTTTTGAATGAAAACAGACATTTTTTGAATGGCTAAATGTGTACAGTTTTTTTGAAAGATATTCCGTATAGTTGAACATGCAGGAGGGAGAAATGAGGATCGGAATATTGATCAGGGATGCTGAATATAGGGATGCTTTAGCGGAGAAACTTACTTTGTACGATAATGATTTATATGTAAACATAATCGATAACTCAACAAAAGATACTTCCGGACATATTATTCTCACCGATATCAAACCCAATGAGGTAGACTCTGGAACTCTTAAGGCTATCCGGGCAAGAACAGTGTTTCTTACCGATACGGTCAAAGATGATTTTAAAGAATGTCACAAAGTATTCAAATACGGCAGTGTATCCAACATTATATCCGAGCTGTCAGTTGTCTATAACGACTGGCGAGGGTCAGGCCCGGGCAGGAACTATTCTGCCAGACTTTTGTCAGTTTGCTGTGAAAACGAGGCGTATTCCGCGGCATGCTGCTCTTCCATCGCAAGACAGATCATATATAGGCACGGAGGAAAAGTACTTGTACTTCCCCTGGCATACATTAACGATTATGGAAACAAAGACAGCAACAACAATACGATCTCCCGGCTTCTTTATACGATACAAACAGGACATGAACGAAGCACGGACTGTTTCACTTATACGGACAGCTATGGCGTATCCGCCGTTATGATGCCGCCCGGAAGAAATCCGGTTGCTTATCTTGATGAGGATGAACTGAAAAGCCTTATCTCCGGACTTGCGAAACGCTTCGATATGATAATTTGCGATCTGGGTACATGTTTCAGAAACGAAAACATCCTGATCATGAAAGAATCAGACAGGATAATTCTCTATGAAACCGGGAGAAGGATCGTGGGAATAGAAGGGATCATAGGGAAAGAAAGCTGCAAAAAACTGATACGGATAAAACTGACCGGTGAGGCAGATGAAGCAACGGCAATGGATGACTGTATAAAACAAGTATTTGAAAGTAATAACAATGGCCAGCTCAAGAGCAGTAACAATTAAAAAATACGGAAATCAAATAGATGAAATGGTCAGGTCAGCCAGGAAATGGATAAGTGAAACTGTACCTGCGCCGGGCAATGAGGAGATCCTCTGTAAATGCGAGGACATGTTCTTCAGATCAGATCTTTCATATAGGACCTGCTCGCACGAGACGGTGATCATTATAGACAGCATGAGCAGAAGGCTCATAAGCAGATACGGCATACTGACAGAACTTCTTGATGATCCGGGTATCAACGAGATCATGGTAAATGGTCCTGACAATATTTATATCGAAAAAGACAGGGCACTGATAAGGATAGATGATGCTTTCACATCCGCAAATGAACTCGAAGAAATGATCAGGATGTTTGCCTCAGATGTACACAGAGAGATAAATGAGGCCAATCCAATAGTAGACGCAAGACTTCCCTCCGGCTACAGGGTAAACGGAGTTCTAAAAAACGTCGCACTCAATGGACCGATCCTAACGATCAGGAAATTCAGAGAGAAAGAAATCAAAATGGAAGAACTGGTAAGCAGTGAAACGATTACCGGAGAATGTGCCGCAGATCTGGCCGCTCTAGTAAAAAGCGGATACAACATCTTCATAAGCGGAGGAACATCATCAGGAAAGACCACTTTTCTGAATGCTCTTACTGCATTTATAGGCTTGAGAGAAAGAGTGATAACAATAGAGGATTCTGCCGAACTGGTCATACGCCATATCGAAAACAAGGTCCAGCTTGAATGCCGGGCGGCGAACTCGATAGGGAAAGGAGAGGTAAACATGACACAGCTCATAAGGACCAGTCTCAGGATGCGGCCGGACAGGATCATCGTCGGAGAGGTAAGAGGAAAAGAAGTAATAGACATGATACAGGCCATGAACACCGGTCACGATGGAAGCATGTCCACAGGTCACGGAAACTCGATAAGGGGAATGCTGAATCGTCTGGAGACCATGTATCTTTCAGATTCGCAGGTATCTCTCAATTCTGTAAGAAACCAGATAGCAAATGCCATCGACATTTTCGTACATCTGAAACGTGATGCGAAGGGAAGGAGACATGTAGTAGAGGTAGCGGAGATGATCGGATTTGACGGGAACGAATACAGGCTGAATTACTTATATAAAACAGGACAGGACGGCATGCTGACACCGACAGGTAATGGCCTTACCTACAGAGAAAGACTTATCAGAAGTGGTCATGACAATTTATTGGCGGGTACAGCACGAGTGAGAGCGGCAGGTGAGAAGAATGACTGATTTGGGAGAATATACATTCAGCAAAAAAGAGGATGTTCTGTTTTATGTCTCTTTAACAGTTCTGGGACTGGCTATCTCGTATCTTCTGTACAGAAATATCCTGTTCGCAGTTGTGATCATACCTTTTACGCGCAGGATCAAAGGCTCCGTGAAGCAAACCATTATCAGGAACAGACGAAGAAAATATATGGCTGAATTTAAAGATTTTCTGTTTATGGCATCAACATCTATAGGTTCCGGTCGTTCCATGAAGGATGCAATAGCAGAATCCATCCCGTCTCTTATAAACATATATGGAAGCAAATCCATACTTGCGGGCGATCTGACTAAGGCACATGAAAGAATGGAAAAAGGCGGCGAGAACGATGTCAGTGTATTACAGGATCTTTCCGAAGCTTCAGGATTAGAGGATGTACATGACTTTGTGACTATTTATTCGATCTGCAAAACGACCGGAGCAAGCCTGATCACTGCATTGAACAAAGCAGCGGCTGTAATAATGGAAAAGATGAGCATAGATCGTGAGATAGAAGAACTGATCAAGAGAAAGGAAAGTGAGGGGCTGGTCATATTTGCAATGCCGGTGCTGATAATCCTTTTTCTGAATCTGACATCACCTGACTACATATCTCCTTTATATGAAACGATACCCGGCAGGATCATAATGACGGCCGTAGCGGCTTCGAATATCGGGATCTACACGATAATACAGAGGATCACAAATGTCGAAATATAAAGAACTATTGCATAACAGGAAATTGATGTCCGGGATCTATGCCGTGACACTGGTGACAGCGCCTATGATACTCGCGCTTGTGATCAAAGGCCCTGAAGAGGGCGGGAAGCTTATCGTTGACAGCAATGGAAATGTGACAGGAATACACAGAAACAGCCTGAAAAAAAGTGAAAGGTATGATCTTGGTCTTGTTATCAATGATGAAAAGGAAACGATACAGAGGGACGTTACCCTTGTGCTTCAGGCAAGCGGAGCTGAAAACAACGGGACGGTGCATTCAGCTGAACCTGACAGAGACGCTGAGATAGAAGCGGAAGTAGACAGTCTGATAAGCGAAATAGAGTATTCAAAGGGAAAAAGGATACGGCTCCCGTCAAAACTGCATGACGGAACGCTGATCAGGTGGACAGGAGCAGACCAAAAAGCAGGACCCGCAGCGCTGATGATACCACTGATATATGCGGCACTTGTGATGATCATGGTCATGGATGCGGCAAAAGAAGACAAAACGGATGCTGAGGAAAGAAAAGTCATCCTGAGAGGCCTGCCCAGGTTCTGCAACCAGCTGTATCTGATGATGAATGCAGGCCTTATCCTGAGTGACGCATTTGACATAATCACAGGCAGTTATCAGGGGAGAAAGGAACAGAGTCTGAGCAGTTTTGAAAGAGACCTTGCAGGCCTCCGGGAGGAGACATGCGGACACCGCATTAGCACTGCTCAAGTGATAAACGAATACGCCGTCAGGCATGATGTAAAAGAAATGATAAGGATATCCGCAATACTCAGTGAAAACGAAAAGAGAGGGAGCGATGTCATAGAGAGCCTTGCGCGTGAAAGCAGATACTTGTGGGATGAAAGAAAGATCGTAGCCAGAGAAAGCGGAAAGGCTATAGATACTAAAATGTCATATCCACTGGGGCTGTTACTGATAGTGCTGATAGTTATAACAATAGCGCCCGCGCTTTTGAATATGTGACAGAAAGGAGAAAAAGATGAAAAAGATACGTACAAAACTGATGCTGCTGCTTGGAAACAAGCAGGGAATGGAGATGGTACAGGTGGCCATACTGGTGGCCATAGCAGTGGCGGTAGGGATCATTTTCAAGTCGTCTATCGTAGATTTTGTGAACCGTATATTCAGTAATCTGGACGCTGCAAATTTCTAGTTATGAGAAGAAGCTGCCTGCTGAATAATAAAAGAGGCTCACAGATGACCGAGGCGGCAATATCGCTGCCTCTGATCATCCTCGCGGCAATGCTGATGATCAGGTTGTTTGTGTTTTATCTGGAGATCC
>JBGUME010000171.1:0-5699 GCA_045116695.1 Anaerovoracaceae bacterium
TTGGAAATATGCCTATGTATAGAATAATCGTAGTTGAAGATGACAAAGGAATAGCGGACGGCATTTGCGAATGCCTGGCAAGATGGGGCATGGAAGCCTGTCAGATCAGGGACTTCCGACATGTCATGGAAGAGATCAGAGGATATGAACCGCATCTGGTCATCATGGATATCACGCTTCCGTATATGAGCGGCTACCACTGGTGCACCGAGATCCGTAAGAACAGCTCTGTTCCGATCTTATTTATTTCTTCCGCAGCAGACAATATGAATATGATCATGGCCATGAATATGGGCGCGGACGACTTTATTCCGAAGCCGTTTGATCAGAGCGTGCTTGTCGCAAAGGTTCAGGCATTGCTTCGAAGGGCATATGATTACAGTCATGATCCATTTACGCTGCAGGCAGCAGGAGCCGTTCTGAATACGGATGAGAACACTCTCGTTTATAACGGCGAAAAGATCCCTCTTTCCAGAAATGAGTACAGGATCCTGCTGACACTTATGCAGAATAAAAACAAAGTCGTGAGCAGGGAGAAGCTGATGGAGGCTCTGTGGGAAACAGACGCCTTTGTCGATGAGAACACTCTTACGGTCAATATCGGCAGGCTGCGAAAGACCCTGAAAGAAGCCGGGATCAGGGATCTGATCAAGACCAGATTCGGCGTAGGGTACATTCTGGAGGCAGACTGATGTCGCTTTTCAACAGTTATCTGAAATCACGAATCAAAGCAATCGCGGTATGCATTGCTGTCATCTGTATTTTTTCGGCTTCTTATCTGCTGTTCGATATGCCGGTGATCGTTACCTTGTATCCGCTGGCACTCAGTTTGCTGATCTGCATAGGTGCTGCAGCCTTTGATTTTGGGGCATACTGCATGCGTCATAATGAGCTGGCTCAGAACGAGAGGCCGGTCCCGGCGGATCAGATCGAGTCAGATTATCAGAAGATCATCGCAGACCTTGAAGATGAAGCAGAACGATCAGCGAGGCGAGCAACGGAAAAGTTCAGCGATATGGTGGAGTACTATACTATATGGGCGCACCAGATCAAGACTCCTATTGCGGCGATGCGGCTGACGCTGCAGTCTGAGGACACGGAAACAGCCCGGAGACTCAGCGGAGACCTGAACAGGATCGAAGAGTATGTTGAAATGGTCCTCACATACCTCAGGCTGGATTCGGACGATACAGACTATCTGATCAGAGAGTATGATCTTGATGAGATCATAAAGCCGGCGGTCCGCAAGTTCGCAAGAGAGTTCATCCTTAAAAAGCTGTCTCTTGACTACGCCCCGACCGGGTATACTGTCCTGACAGATGAGAAATGGCTGTCTTTTGTCATAGAACAGATCATCTCCAATGCTGTAAAGTACACGTCGGAGGGCGGTGTCAAAATATACATGGATGAGACAGGTGTTCTGTGCATCAGGGATACCGGCATCGGCATATGCGCTGAAGACCTGCCGCGTATATTTGAAAACGGATATACCGGGTTCAACGGACGCGAGGACAAGAGAGCAAGCGGGATAGGCCTTTACCTGTGTAAGAGGATCGCGGATAATCTCGGGCACGGAATCAGCGTCGAATCTGTTCCGGGAGAAGGAACTACGGTCAGACTGGATCTGAGAAAGCATGATCTTGGCGTGGAGTGAACGAGGATACGCCGCCGCAAATGTGACATGATTGTAAGAAGTATGTAAGCAGATTCAATGGAATGGATCTGCTTCTGTTTTTATACTGTGTTTATCAGTTCAAAACAGGAGGTCATAACAGTAATGAGTCTGCTTGAAGCGAAGGGAATCAGGAAGATCTATAAGACGCGCTTTGGAGGCGCAGCTGTAGAAGCGCTGAAAAACGTCAATTTCTCAGTTGAAAAGGGCGAGTACGTCGCGATCATGGGAGAATCGGGCAGCGGCAAGACTACCCTGCTCAACATCATAGCTGCGCTGGATAAATCTACGGAAGGCTCGGTCACACTTGATGGAATGAAGCTCAATTCTGTAAAGGACAGCGAGATCGCGAGATTCCGCCGTGAAAATCTGGGGTTCGTGTTTCAGGATTTTAACCTGCTTGATACGTTTACACTTGAAGACAACATCTATCTTCCGCTCGTCCTGTCCGGAATGAAGCCGTCAGAAATGCAGAGACGCCTTGATGCGCTGGCGGCTCCTTTGGGCATAAGTGAACTGCTCAAGAAGTACCCTTACGAAGTATCGGGCGGACAAAAGCAAAGGGCAGCAGTTGCGAGAGCGCTGATCACGGATCCCCGCATCATATTGGCGGATGAGCCTACAGGAGCCCTTGACTCCAAATCATCAGACGAACTGCTTGACCTTTTCGCGAAGGTAAATCATATGGGCCACACTATTCTCATGGTCACACATTCCGCCAAGGCGGCAAGCAGAGCGTCGCGGGTGATGTTCATCAGGGACGGCGTGGTTTTCCATCAGATCTACAAGGGGGAAGCGACGGATCAGCAGATGTATCAGAAGATCAGCGATACGCTTACGCTTCTGGCGCAGGGAGGTGAGAGACGGTGAAGGCAGGCTTTTATATGAGTCTCGCTGTATCGGGAATGAAGAAGAACGGAAGGCTGTATGTGCCTTATCTTGTGACATGCATTATGATGGCCGCAGTATATTACATTCTCCACTTCCTCGGGAACTCAGGGATCATGGATGGAATGCCGGGCGGTCACACTGCATCGGATATGATGCAGATGGGTACATACATCATGGCGCTGTTCGGGACGATCTTTCTTCTCTATACGCAGTCAACACTTATAAAAGGGAGAAAGAAGGAATTCGGGCTCTACAGCATACTCGGCATGAACAGATTCAACCTGGGAAGGGTCCTTATTCACGAGACGATCATTACATGGGCAATGGCGCTGGGCGGAGGTCTGGCCGCAGGCATCGGCCTTTCCAAGCTGGCGGAATTGGGATTTACAAAGATGATCGAAATACCGGTGAGGTATACTTTTTCAATCCCTGCCGGTTCAGTGATGATGACGATCGCGACGTACACCGGTATCTTTGTGCTGATATTCCTCAATTCGATCAGGCAGATCGGTCTTGCGAGTCCTATCGAGCTTGTGACGGCAGACAGAGCAGGAGAAAAGCCTCCCAGATCGAATTGGGCTGTCGGATGCCTTGGAATTGTCTTTCTCGGAGCAGGTTATTACATTGCGCTCAGGATCGAACAGCCGATGGCGGCGCTCATGTGGTTCTTTGCAGCCGTGGTCCTGATCATGATCGGCACGTATCTGCTTCTGATCGCCGGCTCGGTGATCCTGTGCAGGATGCTGCAGAAGAATAAGAATTATTACTACCAAACGAACCATTTTGTCTCGGTTTCATCGATGGCATACAGGATGAAGAGAAACGGAGCAGGGCTCGCGTCGATCTGCATACTGCTGACGATGATCCTGGTCATGATGTCGTCGACTTCGGCCCTTTATACAGGGGCGGACCAATGCCTGAACGTGCGCTATCCTAATGAGATCGGAGCCTTTGCCTGCAAATACGGGTATGATGAAGATCTTGAACAGCTCGGTAAAAAACTGGATGAGGACCTGAAGTCCGTTGCAAAGGAACACGGCGCAGTCGTGACGAACAATAAGACTTATTATCAGTGGTCTGTCAGCGGGTATTTTGACAACAGCAAGCTCGATATTACGCTCAATTCCAAGAGCAATCTTGCGTTCGTCAACTATGATAAAGTCGCGCAGATCATCTTCATAGATGTTGATGTATACAACAGGGTGTTCGGCTATAACGAGACCGTGGCTCCGGGAGAGGCTCTGGTCGGTACCGCCAAGAAGATCCCGATCGGCGAAGTGATGACGATTGGTGATATCCCTTTCAAAGTCACGAAAAGGATCGATGACCGCATAGGGGAGATAGATCCCGCTGCAGTAGTATCTGCTTCCCCGGGAATCTATATGATCGTAAACGACGCGAACAACATTGCAAAGAATTACGTCAAGTATACGGACTATGACGGAGAACCAATGCTGGCGTGGTTCTGGGACTGCAGATTCGACACCGGCCTCGACGAGTCCGGCCAAATAGAACTTGCAGAAACATTGGACAGGACCATCCGCAGTGAATTGGAAGGTCTGGGGTTCTCAAACATGTATTGCGAAAGCCACGAGGCAGAGCGCGGCGACTTCGTGGGCACCTTCGGCGGCCTGTTCTTCCTCGGTATCATGCTGAGCATCATTTTCCTGGTCTCCTGTGTGGTGATCATGTACTATAAGCAGGTGTCGGAGGGCTTCGAAGATCAGGCGAGGTTCGGGATCATGCAGAAGGTGGGCATGACCAGGGAAGAAATACGGAAAAGCATCGACTCTCAAATGCTCACAGTGTTTGCGATCCCGATCATCTTCGCTTGCATCCATCTGGCAGTTGTGCTGCCGATCGTCAATAAGCTTCTGATGCTGTTCGGGCTGTTCGACATGCCGCGCCTGATGATAAGTGCGGGGGTCTGTGTTTTGATCTGCGGAACGCTTTATGCAGTCATCTACAGACTTACGTCGAATGCATATTACAGGATCGTGTCTTAGGGCTGCATTTCCTGCTGGGACCGGAAGTACTTCCTTTACCTGTCGCGATCACGCTGGGAGCGATCGCTTCAGCGACAGCCCCCGCAGCGACGTTGATGGTAGTCAGACAGTATAAGGCAAAGGGCCCGGTGACGGATCTTCTGCTTCCGATCGTTGCGCTGGACGACGCAGTCGGACTGGTCGTGTTCTCGGTCTCTTTTGGCATAGCGCAGGCTATAGCCGGCGGCACTCTGGACATTGTTTCCGTAATCATTGATCCGCTGCTGGAGATCGTGTTCTCACTGATCCTTGGCGCGATCATGGGAACGCTCCTGACGGTTCTGGAGAAATTGTTCTTCTCCAACTCCAACCGCCTGTCCCTGACAATTTCTTTCGTGATCATGACGATCGCGATGGCATCGAGAGAGTTCGAGCTCGGAGGAGGCGTGAAGATCGGGTTTTCCCCGCTTCTGGTCTGCATGATGCTGGGAACAGTATTTTGCAATTTCAGCGAGTACTCCGTGGATATCATGGACCGCTCCTCCAAATGGACAGCTCCGCTTTACGCGCTTTTCTTCGTGCTGTCCGGCGCAAGTGACGCCGGCAACAGAGCGCGCTTCGAGAAGAAGGAGAAGATATCCGGGATGCGTGTGAAGAAGGCGTGAAGCCGCAAGAGAAAAGTTCATGGAGTATGGCTATGAAAAGAGTATGGCTATGAAAACGTTTCCATGCGTTTCCGGGTTTTCTTTTCAAACTTGACGCCGTTAGCTAATTGTGTTAGCATGATGGTTAGATTAAACTAACGAGCGGAGGGAATCGTGCCGAAAGATAAAACAGTGACCCATATAAAAGTCCTTGCAGCGGCAAGAGAAGAGTTCATGGAGTATGGATATGAAAATGCTTCCATGCGCCGTATTGGGCAGCGCTGCGATATGACGGCAGCCGTCCTTTACCGGCACTGTAAGGATAAGGCGGGCCTGTTCGGAGAACTGGTCTCACCTTCCATCGAGAAGATCGACGCATGGCTTGAGGCGCATATCACCCGGAGCATGCAGACTATGGAAAGCGACACCATAGACCTGTGGAAGGATTCAGAGATCGACATGATGCGGGACCTGATCTATCCCAACATGGAGGAATACCGGCTTCTG
>JBGUME010000172.1:0-2698 GCA_045116695.1 Anaerovoracaceae bacterium
CGTAACTGAGTACCTCGAGCCAATCATCCTCAAGTCGATCGGATATGAAGATCTCAACAAGATCTTTGCCGGTGAGGCTACATGGAATGATCCTGACATCGCTAAGTCTGTTGACACAATGCAGGAAATGATCGATAAGGGATACTTCGATCCATCCGGCGTTGCGCTCGGCAATGACGAAGTAAAAGCAAACTTCCTTGCCGGAAAGACTGCTTTCTATCAGAACGGTTCGTGGAACACAGGCGAAGTAGCCGCTGCTGATTTCAAGTCCGCTGTTGCTATGTTCCCTGTAATAAACGCTGAGCGTTCAACAGCTAACTGCGCTATCGGCGGTCCGTCCGACCACCTCGCAGTATGCTCTGAGAGCGCAAATGCTGACCTCGCAGCTGAGGTTGCTGTTGCACTCGGCAAAGAGATCTGCCACTACAACTATCTCAATGCTGTCGGACTCCCGGCTTGGACACCTGATTATGACACAAGCTCACTGACACCGCTGATGGTTGACATCGGTGACATCGTCAATAAGTGCGAGGGCATGGTCCTCTTCGGCGATACAGCAATGAGCGCAGATCCTGCCCAGATCTACCTTGACTATGTTGCTAAGGTATACGGCAAGGAAATCGACGGACAGGGCTTCATCGATGGCCTGACAAAGGATCTTCAGTAATTACGTCTAAGCATTACTGAGAAAAAACTGTTGATTAGTTGAAACGTGCAGTCTCCCCGGTCTGTCCAGGGATTCGGGGAGGCTGCTTTTTCTTAAGAGAGGGCTGCTGAATATGAATAAAATGTACAGCAATAAATGGTATATTATCATTTTCCTGTTGCCGGCGCTGATCCTCTTCTGCGGCGTTCTTATCGCGCCGATCGGAGCCTCGGGCTATTTCAGCTTCTTTGACTGGAACGGCTTTACCGAGAAAACATATATCGGGCTTTCGAACTACAAAGAGTTATTTACCAGTGATTCCATAGGATTCATGAAAGCGCTGGGCAATTCGCTGCTGCTTGCAGTGCTATCCGTCTTTTTGCAGCTGCCGCTGGCTCTCGCACTGGCGCTGGTGCTTGGCAAAAAGATAAAAGGCGAAAGAGCCTTCCTTTCGGTATATTTTATGCCGGTCCTTATTTCCACAGTAGTTATAGGCCAGCTCTGGCTGAAGATATACAATCCGGACTACGGTGTCCTGAATGTCGCTCTTCGCGCTGTCGGCCTTGACAATCTGGCACACATCTGGCTGGGCGACAAGGCAACTGCCCTGGGCGCTGTGTTTGTGCCGATTCTATGGCAGTATGTAGGATATCACATGCTGCTCCTTTACGCAGGAGTCAAGAGCGTTCCTCCTGAACTGAGGGAAGCCGCCATGCTGGACGGCGCTACCGACGGTCAGGTCAACCGCTACATCGTCCTGCCATACATCAAGCCTATTATAAAAATCAGCGTAATATTCGCTGTTACCGGATCATTGAAATCATTTGACCTCATCTACGTACTGACCAACGGCGGGCCGCTTCATGCCACTGAAGTGCCTAGTACGCTGATGATAAGCATGCTGTTCCTCCGTAACCGATATGGCATGGGAAGCACGATCGCTGTCCTGCTGATCGTTCTCTGCTTCGCCTTCGCGCTGCTGATCAACTTTGTATTCAAGGAGGAGGACTAAGGCCATGAGAAATACAAGCAAAACAAAAGAGGTCTTGATATATATAGGACTTATCATCTGGATGATAGTCAACCTTTTCCCTGTATACTGGATGTTCACATTCTCTCTGAAGAGCAATCCTGAGATCTTCGGAGAAAACGTTATAGGACTGCCTAAGGAATGGCTGTGGTCCAACTACACTACCGCGCTCAGCACGGGCAACATGGGTCTCTACTTCATGAACAGTGCCATCGTGGCGATCTCGACGATCCTTATCACACTGATCGTTGCCCTGATGGCCACATTCGCGCTGACACGCCTTATCTGGAAGAAACGCAAGACTCTGAACAAGTTCTTTATGCTGGGACTTACGATACCGATCCACGCATCGATCGTACCGGTTTACGTAACACTTTCAAAACTGAACATGCTCAATACATACTGGGCTCTGATCATTCCGTACTCCGCGTTCTCCCTGGCAATGGCCATCCTGGTCTGCACGGGATTCATGAACGAGATACCGCGGGAACTCGACGAGTCCGCATGTATCGACGGATGCGGAGTATTCGGGGTTTTCTTCCGTATCATAGTCCCGCTTATGAAGCCGGCTGTTGCAACGGTAGGAATATATACATTCCTGCAGTGCTGGAACGAGCTGATGTTCGCGAATGTCTTTATCAGCAAGAACGCGTACAGGACGCTGCCTGTAGGTGTCCAGGCTCTTTCGGGACAGTATACGACTGAATGGGGACCTATCGGAGCGGCGCTGGTACTGGCGACATTCCCGACACTGTTCGTCTACATCTTCCTCAGCAAGAGGATACAGGAAAGCTTTATCGCAGGCGCAGTCAAAGGTTAATCAAAGGAGAAAAGCGGTATGGCAACATTATCACTTAGAAATATCAAAAAAGTATATGACAATAAAGTCACTGCGGTCGACAACTTCAATCTTGAGATCGCAGACAATGAATTCGTCGTATTTGTCGGACCGTCGGGCTGCGGCAAATCAACGACCCTGCGCATGGTAGCAGGTCTGGAGGACATCTCCGGAGGCGAGCTAT
>JBGUME010000173.1:0-2546 GCA_045116695.1 Anaerovoracaceae bacterium
AGGGCGACGAGGTCTACACATACGATGTAGTTCTCGGAAAAGAGCAGATATTCCCGCTCCAGATGGGCAACGGCACATACACGATAAAAGTGATGAAAAACATAGTTGACACAAAGTACAGCGAGCTGTATTGCTGTACCGCTGAGGTCGATATGGCAGATGAATTCGATCCGTTCCTGAGGCCAAGCCAGTATGCTGATTACGATGAGTCTTCGGACTGTGTCAAAAAAGCCGCTGAGATCGCCGCTTCATCCGCGGATGGCAACGGATTCATCACGGGCGTATACGACTATGTTTGTAAAAACATCACTTACGACAAGAAAAAGGCAGAAAACATACAGCCGGGATACATCCCGGATCCTGACAGCACACTGAACGAGGGCAAGGGCATATGTTTCGACTATGCGTCGCTTGCCGCGTCGATGCTGAGAAGCCAGGGCATACCTACTAAGATAATCTTCGGCTATGTAGGTGACAGCGGAGATCTGTATCACGCCTGGAATATGTATTATACGGAAGAATCCGGATGGGTGGCTGTTGAGTTCGAGGTCAGCGAAGACGAATGGAACCGTCTGGACCTGACATTCTCGGCCAACGGTTCAGACAGCAGATTCATAGGAGACGGATCCAATTACCTGGACGTCTATCAGTTCTGATATGAAAGGAGCCATGACAAATGAGCTTAGGTACCAAAGATAACGCGGGGAAGCTGAGTTATACGGAACTCGGGTCGTTCTTCGAGAATATGGCAATGATGGTCAAATCAGGCATATCCGTTCCTGAGGCCGCTTCGCTTCTCATGGAGGAAGCTGATCCCGCAGACCGTGTCATGAGCGGAGCTCTAAGCAAGATATGCGATGAGCTTTCGATGGGCATGCCTCTTGGCGATGCGATGAAAGCGTCAGAAGCCTTCCCTGACTACGCCGTAGACATGATCACATCTGCGGAACATACGGGACGTATAGAGAAGACGCTCTTCCATCTGTCGGGATACTACAGGACTGAGAACAGCCTTAAGAACACGCTGACATCTGCCGTGAGATATCCGGTGATACTCCTGTTTATGGTAATTGCGGTGCTTGCTCTTATGCTCGCGCTGGTGTTCCCGGCATTTTACGGAGTGTATAACAATCTGACAGGAGGTCTGGCGGCTTCTTCATACGGATACATCAACGTGCCGTTCACCCTGTGCAAGGTGATGCTGGTGATCATGATCGTTCTGGTAATACTGATGCTGGCCGGCATATCCATGTGGAAGAACGGAAAGAAAGAAACTGTAAAGAATGTGCTTTCAAAATCTGCACTGTTCAGAGACCTGTTTGACAACCTTGATCTTTACAGATTCAGTTCGTGCTTCGAGATGTTCCTTTCAAGCGGAGAGCATCAGGACGAGGCACTTAAAAAGAGCATGCCTGTGGTGGAGGGTACCGCTCTCAGAGAGAAACTGCAGCGCTGCGCAGATAAGATGGCCGCGGGCATGAGTTTCTCCCAGACTGCATATGAAGAAAGGCTCTACGATCAGACCAACAACAGGATGCTGATACCTGCGGAGAGGTCCGGAATGCTCGATGAGATCATGCAGAAAATAATGACCAACCTCAGAGACAGCATAGAAAAGAGCACAGGACTCATTGCAAATACTGTTGAGCCGCTGCTCACAGGAGCCCTGATGATCTTCATCGGCGTTATGCTGATAAGCCTTATGGTGCCTCTGATCGGTATCATGAATTCAATAGGTTAATGTAAAGAACGGAGCCGGAGAATGAAGACAGCTTCAGGTAAAAAGTTCATAGCAGCGCTTGTTCTTGCCGCGGTGTTACTCATCGCAGGAGTTTTGATGTGGGCCGGCGCGAGGACTAGGGACAATATGGCCGAACAGACAGGCTCCATAAGAGACACGGTATATGCGAGAGCGCTCCAGTGCTACGTGATAGAGGGAGCGTATCCGGAAAGTCTGGACTATCTGATAGAAAATTACGGACTGGCGGTCAATACCGATGATTACCGCATCATTTATATACCATACGCAGAGAATCTCCCGCCGGAGATCAAAGTAATATACCTTAAGGACAAATAATATGCCGCAGCGTATAAAGACACTCAGAGACGTAATAATAGCCCTGACGATCACCGTGCTGTTCGCGGTCATCCTTTCACTTGTCGTTTTTTCGGCAAGAGGCTATCAGCACGCGGCAGAGCTGCAGGACAGCAGCAGCAATACAAGGGCAGTACTTTCATATATTGTAAGCAGTGTAAGGGACAGCGATGCATATGAGATAAGCATCGAGGACAGATCGGGCAAAGAGTGCCTGGTAATCAGCTGTGAAGGTTATGAGCACAAGTTCTATCTGGACGGCGGCAGACTTCTTGAAGAGTACACGGAACCTGATGCAGGCGTTGATCCGGCCATGGGCCTTGAGATAGGCAAAACTGACACACTCGAATTTGATATCGATGAGAACGGCATACTGACTGTCAGGACAGACAGCGGATCGTCGTCAGTCAACACGGAGAGAAGAAGATGAATAACAGGAAGAACACGGCTT
>JBGUME010000174.1:0-3743 GCA_045116695.1 Anaerovoracaceae bacterium
AGCCTTTCCAGAGTCTGAGCATGCGGATGCCCGTAAAAATTGTTTCGTCCTGCCTGTATCACGGCTATAGATGGCGCTGCCGCGTCAAGGAATGCCTCGCTCGAGCTTGTTTTGCTGCCGTGATGAGCGACCTTAAGAACATCGCATTTCAGTACATCCGTCCCCTCATAGTATTCGATCATCTCAAGCTCGTCTTCTTCAAGCAGGTCGCCGGTAACCATCACTTTGATCCCTCTGTAGTGGATCATGTATACGGTATTATGTTCATTGGGATCGTCAATACTGAACGGCTCTACGGAAGCATCCGCCGGCCATATGGGCTCAACATAGATATCGTCAGCTATGTCTATCCTTGTATCAGGAAGGATATAAATGATCTTTTCCGCGTCAGCCGTAAGTTTGCTTTTATTGTCGGGACTCTCCCTGTAATCCGCCGGGACTCCCAGGACCCCGACAGGATACTCCGCTGAAAGCTCTGTAATGCCTTTGTAATGATCTGCATGAAGATGTGTGAGAAGAGCCATGTCCACCTTATATGCTCCCTCGTGAAGAAGATAAGGCATAAGTATCTTCTCACCTACGTTATATCCATCGCTTCCTCCGCCGTCTATTAGTATGTCACGCCCCTCCGCCCTTATATGCACGCAGTCTCCCTGTCCAACCGCAACAAAAACTATCTCATCATCTGAAAACCTGTCATAAAGGCAGGCGCTCAGCATGAATACCGGCATAAGGAGGATTACTCCCGCCCTGATCACTTTTATAGTGTCCGTTCTTATGATCGTAACCCTCGCCCATTCCGAACTTGCTCCCAGCACGATGACATAGACGGCGATCAGCGTGGCTCCTCCGATGCCCGCAGCTTTGAAAGAAAAGTCTCCGTTGAAATTCAGCAAATGATTCAGTCTGACAACGGCATAAGAGAGCAGTTCTATGAAGCTTTCCGCTATGTGAGGAACACTTCCGGATACCGTTTCTGTGAGCAGCATAAGAATACATACCGGGACCATGACAGAAGCCAGAAGTATTACCGGTACATTGATAAGCACTGAAAGAGGATTGAACCTGTGAAACGAGTACGCTGTCAGCGGAAGAGTCCCCATCTGAACAGCCAGCATGACGCCAAGCGCTTCTCCGGTAAAACGCGATATTGGTTTAGTGAAGAACGCTATGCCGCACATGGCCATGAAAGATAGCTGAAATCCCGCGTTGAACAGCTGATAGGGTTCCTTCAGGAGTATCAGGAGCGCGGCTAGACTGACAGATGTCAGGAGATCGGACCGCCTTTCGAAGTGGAGGGAAAGCAGACTTATGCTCATGACTATCATGGCTCTGATCGTTGCCGGACTCCACATCGTCATCTCTCCATACATTATAAGTATAGCTATGATCAGCGCTGAGACCTTTCTGCTGCGGCGCCGTCCGGTGAGGAAGCGTAAAAGCCCATACAGAAATCCTACGTGCAATCCGCTGACAGCAAGGATGTGTCCGGTAGAATTCTCGTTGAACTCTCTGACGGTATCTTCATCTATCCCGGACTTGTCGCCGAAAATGATACCGCGTATGAATCCCGCAGTCTCATCATCAAATCTGCTTATGAAATCTTCTCTTGCACGGTATAGATGCCTTCTTATCCTGACCGGTATCGAATCCCCCGTATCCGTTATCTCAAAACTGTATGCCTTAAAAGAAACGCAAATGCCCCTGCTCCTCATATAAAGCCGGTAATCGAAGCATCCCGGGTCATCCGCAGGCATCAATTCACTGTATTCCCCTACAGCCTCAACTGAAGCGCCTATGATCCTGAATGGGTCTGTGATGCCGCAGCCCCTGATAGTGGCTCTGACCTTTGACGGACGGCTGCCTGTCATTTTTACTATCATTATCAGGTCCTCGTCCTTCGTTTCGGCTGATATCACCCTACCTTTTATCTCAGAACTTTCAAGTACACCGTTCGCGATCCTTTCATAAGAGACCGAACGCATGGAGAACAGGAAAAAACCGCAAATGAAAAACAGTGCTAATGCAATCCTTGTTCTTTTCCATATCTGTCTGTTGTATCTGTTGTGGCCGGCTCCATCATCGTTTTCGACAAGGAACAGGCAGATAATTACAGATGCCGCGAACCCTGCCGCCTCGACCGTCCTTGAACCGTCTGACATGAAATAGCCGGCAGTGATCCCGGCTATGAACAGCATCGTGTATGCTGCCAGTTTTCTTCTGATCATGGCAGGTATCCCCCGCCTTTCATTCTAATGATGTGTTATTGTCAAAGCTGTACAGTTTTCAGGATACAGAAAAGGCGGAATAACGGGTCTTTGTTCTCCGGCAAATCTTTTGGATAATAAAAAAGCCTGCAATTTGCAGGCTTTCAGGTATTCAACATATATGGAACATTGTTGACATGTGGATAAACAGACCCTGTCTACTCCCCTTTTATAGCTTTTATCTCTGCTGTTCTGTCGGCAGCTCTGAACACCGCAGAGCCGGCAACTATTATGTCGACTCCTGCGTCCCTAACAAGATGAGCATTGCCCGACCCTATGCCTCCATCGACTTCTATCACATAGTGATATCCCATTTCTTCGCGTTTTTTTCTGTAGTATCCGATCTTAGGCAGCGAACTGTCCATGAACTTCTGTCCCCCGAATCCGGGTTCGACCGACATGACAAGTATGAGGTCTATATCTTTAAGATGATCGTCCAGGACTTCAGGATCTGTTCCCGGCTTTATTGAAACGCCGGCCTTTACGCCTGCCTGATGTATATGTTCTATCGTATGCCCGATATCATCGCAGGCCTCATAGTGAACAGTGATATACTCCGTGTTGTCAGTGATGAATCTTTCCAGATATCTGTCCGGCTCGATTATCATCATATGGACGTCATACGGAGCGCCTGCGATGTGGTCCAGACTCTTCATCACGTCAGCGCCAAAGCTGATGTTAGGTACAAAAATGCCGTCCATGACATCTATGTGCAGGTAGTCTGCACCTCTGTTACAAATGTCCTTTACATCTTCTCCGAGTCTTGCGAAATCCGCGGCGAGTATCGATGGTGCTATCTTTGCCATTTCTTTACCTCTTCTGTCATTGTCAGATATGAATCGTATCTTGAGCGGGATATCTCTCCCTTTGCCAGAGCCTCCTTCACAGCGCAGTCCGGCTCGTTTATATGCATGCAGTCAGAATACCTGCAGTCTCCTGTAAGACCGCGGAACTCCGGGAAGAGTTCTCTGACCGCGATCGGTTCAATAAGCGGCATGTCGAGTGATGTGAATCCCGGTGTATCATAAAGCATGGTACCGTCAGACAATGGGAATATCTCTACGTGTCTGGTGGTGTGTCTGCCTCTTCCTGTTTTATTGCTTATGCGCCCCGTAACTGCCTTGAGCAGTTTTTCTTCTGCCTCTTCTATCCCTTTTTCACCGGCATGCAGCAAGTTGGTTATCGTGGATTTGCCGACTCCGGACGGTCCTGCAAGAGCAACATTCTTTCCCTTAATAAGCTGACGAAGATCTTCCGTACCGTCTCCGTTAAGCCCGTTGATACAGGCGACCGGGTATATGGAAGAGTAGATACCGGCTGCTTCAGCTGTCTCTTCCGCTGTAACCAGATCAGTTTTGGAAATGCATATCACGGGACTTATACCGGCCAGCTCACATCCTGCTATAAGTTTGTCAACTACAGGATAATTGACATCCGGACTGACTAAAGAAAACACGACCACCAGGATATCCAGAT
>JBGUME010000175.1:0-4982 GCA_045116695.1 Anaerovoracaceae bacterium
CAGCAACGGCGGACACGCGATAGAAGTCAGCGGAGAGGAGGCTTCATACTCCAACATAGGTGTGACCAAGACGGGCGATGCCGACGGCGACGACGCGGATTTCTACGGTGAGAACTCAGCTGTATTCGCGACCGAAAAAGCAACGCTGACCATAGCGGACTCTCTCATCGAGACCAACGGCAGACATGCCAACGCGGTTTTCTCGTATGGTGAGGGCACTGTAGTCAACATCTCCAACTCGGTCATAGAGACTCAGGGAGATTGCTCCGGCGGCCTCATGACGACGGGCGGCGGAACAATGAACGCGGAGAACCTGACCATCAATACATCCGGTAGATCATCGGCGGCGATCAGATCCGACCGCGGAGGCGGAAAGGTGACAGTAACGAAGGGCTATTATAAGACCAATGGCATGGGTTCGCCTGTCATCTACTCCACGGCAGACATCACTGTGAACGACGCCTACATGGAGTCGACCGCTTCGCAGGGAGTCGTAGTAGAGGGAAAGAACTCCGTGACGCTCAACAATGACACGCTGGTTGCCGACAACAACACAAAGAACAGTGACAAGTCCGACTACTATCAGGCTGTCATGATCTATCAGTCGATGTCGGGCGATGCGGCTCAGGGCACATCGTCATTCACGGCAAACGGAGGCAGCATCACCAACAAGAACGGCGACATCTTCTTCGTGAACAACACAGCGACTGAGATCAGCCTCTCAGGAGTCGAGATCACAAACGAAGACGCAGAGGGACTCTTCCTCAGAGCGCAGGCAGCCGGCTGGGGCAATGAAGGATCCAACGGCGGCAAGGTCAATATGACCGCATCCGGCCAGACCATCAACGGCAGCATGCTGGTAGATGATGTATCGACGCTGAATCTCTATCTGAAGGAAAGCTCATCGTTCAACGGAGCCATCAACACGGACGGACAGAGCGGTGAAGTATACGTCGAGATCGAAGACGGCAGCACATGGAAGCTTACAGCCGATTCATATGTATCCGGACTCACCGTGGGCAAGGGATCCGCGATAGACCTTAACGGACACAAACTCTATGTGGACGGCAAGGAGTATACAGCCGGATCCGCTTCGACGGGCGAGGCGTTCGACATAAGCACGGGTAACGGTACGGGCTCAGGTATGCCTGAGGGAGCACCTCCTGACGGCAATGGCGGACAAGGCGGCCCGGGAGGAACCCCTCCAAGCGGTGAACCTCCGGAGAAACCGGACGGTAACGGAGGCCCGGGAGGAAATGGAGGCCAGCCACCGGAAAAACCGGATTCAAACAACTGAATATAGTTCAATGGTGTGGATCATGAGATAAAGACATGGAATCCACACCATTTTTATTAGGCTTAAAACTCAGATGTATTGGCTAAAATGGTAAATATTTTAATTAATATGTCATATATACTTGACATTTTGCCACTGAGGGTATATCCTGCACTCGCAAGGGCGGAAAGGGACGCCGCCTAAGAAGGAGGAAAAACCATGAATAATGATTACGCGGCAGGACTCGCGGTCGGCATCATAGCCGCGATAGTATTTTTTGGGATCATATGGAAATTCAATAAGAATAAAATGAAGGGCAAGTTCGATGAGAGGCAGGAGCTGGTCAGAGGGAGAGGCTATAAATACGCATGCTTCACTTTGCTTGGTCTGTTGACCCTGGACCTTCTGCTTGAGTGCTTCCGCGCTTTTGAGGTTCTCCCTGTCACCAGAGAGCTTTACCTGTTCTTCATGATACTCGTCGGAGTAATGGTATATGCGTTATACTGTGTAAAGAACGACTCGTATTTCGGAGTCGGCATGGATACCAGGACATATCGCGCGGTAATGTGGATAGTCATAGTCTGCAATGCCATCTCTGCTGTCTCGGGACTCATGGATGGAGGCGCGATGGAAGACGGCAAGCTCGCGTTTGGACCATGGGCAGCGCTGATCTTTGTCATCGCGTTCGTGATCTTAATGATCTCGCTGAGAGTCAGAAGCCGCAGCGCTGATCTGGAAGAAGCCGAAGAGGAAGAAGAATAGTCGAAGCGCGCAGACAGGAGGACGCATATGAAAAACCTTAAGATGAAATCAGCGCGCGTCGCTAAAGATCTGTCACAGCAGCAGCTGGCCGATCTCATCGGAGTCTCCAGACAGACTATAAGCGCGATAGAAAAAGGCGACTACAACCCCACTATCAACCTGTGCATAGCGATATGCCGTGAGCTTGGCAAAACTCTTGATGAGCTCTTCTGGGAAGATTAAAATAAATCTGTGGCCGGCATGGCCATGAGATATAAGCAGGAGCCATGGGATGGATAAAGAGATAAGAAAACAGATAGACTTGGCGGCGGAGCAGTTCCGCGAGATGCTGGCAGAGCAGTATGAGAGAAACGAGCGTATGGCTGCCGGTGAAGGATCCGGCGGAGCAGCCGGTAAGGCGAAGACCGTTATCGGACTTGCGCCGGGAGACGGCATCGGACCTGTCATAATGGATGAGACAAGGGACGTTCTTGAAAAGCTGCTTGCGGATGAGATAGCAGGCGGCAAGGTGGAGCTGCGTGAGATCACGGGTTTCACTCTCGAGGAGAGACTTGCGGCAGGCGAGACCGTACCGGCGAATGTGCTCGCTCAGATGGAAGATTGCGAAGTGATACTCAAGGGACCTACCACCACGCCTAATGCGGCGATGGGCGGCAAGAATCTGGAGAGCGCCAACGTTTTCCTTCGCAAGAAGTTCGACCTCTTTGCGAACGTAAGGCCGGTAAAGCTGCCTGCTGAGGGCATCGACTGGACGTTCTACAGAGAGAACACGGAAGGCGAATACGCGCTCGGAAGCCGCGGCATAAGGCTCGGAAGCGGAGCAGGTGAAGGCCTTTCCGTCGACTTCAAGGTTACGACTTCAGAGGGAACACGCAGGATAGCGAAGGCCGCGTTCGACTTCGCACGCGCGAACGGAAAGAAGCGCGTATCGATAGTCACCAAGGCTAATATAATGAAGAAGACCGACGGTGATTTTCAGAGCATATGCCTGGATGTCGCGAAGGACTATCCGGAGATAGAAACTGATACCTGGTTCGTGGACATCATGGCCGCCAACCTGGTGAACAAGGATATAAGGAGCAGCTTCGAGGTGTTCGTACTGCCGAATCTATACGGAGACATCATCACGGATGAAGCCGCGCAGATCCAGGGCGGGGTCGGTACGGCCGGCTCGGCAAATATCGGAACGGGCATGGCGATGTTTGAGGCAATACACGGAAGCGCTCCGCGTATGGTCGCTGATGGCATTGCGCATCTGGCTAATCCGGCAAGCCTCATGACTGCCGCTGTGATGATGCTGCGTCACATAGGGCTGGCGGACAAGGCTGCCGTGCTCGAAGCAGCTGTCAAAAAAGCGGATGAGATGATAGGCGCGGAGATGACCGGATTCACGGGAGGCAGGACTTGCAGGGAATTCGCGGATATCGTCAGAAGCAATATCTAAAAGGAAGAAAATGGAACTGACTGAAAAGGACTCGGCCGGCGCGGGCAGGCGCCGGCAGAAGACTTACAAATACAGACTGATACTTGAAGGGGCCCTGATAGGACTTATAACAGGGGCCCTTATTTCTGTGTTCAGGCTCATGCTTACGGGAGCCGACGCGCTTAGAGACCGCATGGTGGAGTTCGCGGGGTCCGGGGTAGGACCTGCGCTCATCATAGCTCTCATACTTATAGCGGTCACGGCGGGCATTACGGTGCTTCTGGTCATTGAGCCGGATATAGCGGGCTCAGGTATCCCTCAGGTGGAGGGAGAGCTGCGCGGACAAAAGGACATGAACTGGTGTAGGGTGATCGCTGCCAAGATGGCGGGGTGCGCCCTCGCCATTGGGGGCGGACTCGCGCTTGGGCGCGAGGGCCCGAGCATACAGATAGGCGCCATGGTCGGCAAGGGATTTGCGCGGGCCAGGCGCACCCCGCTCACAGAAGAACGGCTGCTTCTCACATGCGGAGCCGGAGCAGGACTTTCGGCAGCCTTTGGCGCGCCTCTGGCTGGAGCCATGTTCAGCCTTGAAGAACTGCATCGCAACTTTTCGGCAGAGGTGCTGCTGACCACCATGGCGGCAGCCGCCGCAAGCGACTTTGTTACGGCCAATATACTCGGCCTTACACCTGTGTTCGGCTTTGAGGTAGAGCACGGACTGCCCCTGAAGTATTACTGGGCGGTCATTCTTCTGGGACTCATACTGGGTGCCTTTGGCGCCGTATATAACAGAACCATCGACTTCATGCAGAACATATCCGAAAAGGCCGGTAAGGTAATCGCGGACTTTGTATGCGGGATAGCCGGAAAGAACGCGGCCCTCATAAAGGACGGGCTCCATCCGACAGTATTCGCGGCCAGAGCCGCGGCGTTCGGCAGAGTGCTCTGCATGATGGCGTTTGCGTATGTCATGTATTTCGTTTATCCGGAAGTGCTTGGAAGCGGGAGCGGACTGGTAGGACAGATCAGCCGCGGTGAATACGCCTTAGGCGCTATCGCCCTGCTGCTTCTGGTCAAGTTCATATTCTCGACCGCAAGCTTCGGTTCGGGTTCACCTGGAGGAATATTCCTTCCTCTTCTGGTGCTGGGCGCGCTCACCGGAGGCCTCTTCTCAAGACTGCTCGGCCTCGCGGGCGTCGACCAGACCTACATAACCGGCTTCGTGGTCGTCGCCATGGCCGGCTACTTCGCGGCCATAGTTCGCGCGCCTGTCACAGGCGTCGTTCTCATCACCGAAATGACCGGTGATTTCACGACGCTATTGCCACTCGTGCTTACCTCACTCGTGGCCTACCTGACAGCGGAAGCTCTCGGAGTCAAACCTATCTATACGCAGCTCCTCGAGCGCAGCATGGGCAGGCCTTCAGCCAGCCGCAGCGCGCTCCTCCGTGACAGAAAGACGGTCATCGATACAGAGGTCCACATCGGATCGCGCATGGACGGCGGCCATGTGGCTGACTT
>JBGUME010000176.1:0-4983 GCA_045116695.1 Anaerovoracaceae bacterium
CTTCAGAATTAACTCGTACCTGTACAGTTGTGTCTGCCTTTTTCATATATTCCTCCGGTTTTCTTCTTAAATATAATATATTACAATGTCATTACGATGTCAACACTTAGCTGCTTATGAGTTCGTTTTTATTCTCTGCGCAGCCTGTTACGAAAAGACAGTCGTCGCTGCCGCTCATATCCATTCTTATCATTCTCGCCAGAGTCTCCAGATCGGATACCAGATCCTCCGGAGAAGCATTCTTTACTTCGATGCTGTAACGGCCATTGATCCTTGTGACTATCATCATATTTCTCCCTTCGCTTTAGTGCGGTATTGTGTAGTGCCATGATGCGCCTTTGCGAGGGCTATTTCAATAGGTCTGAGAAAGTAGTGCTTTTAGTGTCAAAATGAGTGCCGAAAATGTCGGATTTCGTGTCCCGTAAGATTATCGGCCCCCTTTTTCGTGTAAATTTTGGGTACACCCTAAATTGCTTGTGCCGGAAGCCCTCATAGTGTAAAATATGGGTGGGTTTTCCATTTGATTTACATTATGTAGCGCAAGTTGTTAATTTGTATTTTACAAAGGAGGCTGTTTATGGCCAACATTGCATATGTGCGTGTATCTACCGAGGATCAGAACGAGGATCGTCAGATCGAAGCGCTGAAAAGCAGGAACATAGACAAGTGGTTCATCGAGAAGGTGAGCGCCAAGGATATGAATCGTCCGAAGCTTCAGGAGATGCTGGACTATATCAGAGAAGGCGACACTATCTTCATACATGATTTCTCAAGACTGGCCAGATCTACAAAGGATCTTCTTGAGATAGTCGATCTTCTGAAAATGAAGGGAGTCGAACTTGTTTCCAACAAGGAGAATGTCGACAGTTCAACACCGGCAGGAAAACTGATGCTTACCATGATCGGAGCCATTGCGGAGTTCGAGAGAGCGAATCTTTTAGAGAGGCAGCTCGAAGGCATTGCAATCGCCAAGCGCCAGGGTAAGTATAAGGGCCGGCAGCGGAAGAAAGTCGACAAGGATCTTTTTGATGCAGAGTATCAGAAATACAGAATGCGAGTAATCAATAAAAAGGAGTTTGCTGAAAAACTGAATGTGAGCAGGCCTACTCTCGACAAGCTTTTAAAAGAACGAGGCTTATAATGGTCCGGACGAGAATGCCTTTTTCTCCCCTACCCTTCAAAATCGAAAAACCCCGGAGATTGTTCCGGGGTTAAGCGTTTAATTATTTGGAGCTATACATATTCCTTCTTATCGTCCACCCACTCGCCATCCTTGTAGTAGCTGATGAGGAAATATCTCGGCTCTTCGTCAAATTCGCGGAACCATTCGCGGGCCACCTCGAGCTCCGCCTCGACCGCCTCTTCGCCGGTCGCCTCGACGATGTCATTGTCGACGTTCGTTCCGTCCTTGAAGATTGCGGATACTCTAAAGGAATCGTATTTCTGTTCCATCCTGTTCTCCTTTCGTTTATGATGTGGTTTCCTGGCTCAGATGGATTATCTTGGAACGGTCAAAGATTTGTGCGCAGAAGTCCATATGATAATCATTCCACCACGGACCGTAATAGATGTATTCGTCAGTCTCCTCGCTTGTGTCATCCTTGCTTTCCGGGCCGCATTCCCATTCTTCTTCGCGGCAACAGGAGGCGGCTTCTTCGTAAAGATATGCCTTTACCTCCTCCTTGGTTCCGCTTACCAAAGATGTGTCTATGCCATCTCCTTCTGAGCTGCAGATGGAGATGATCCAGATCTTCCTGATGTTCCCGGATGCAATCTCGACATATGTGACCGTATCTGTCGGGAAGCTGTTTTCCCTGCAGAAGTCTTCGTAGAGGGCTTCAAGCTCCTCAAGACCTTCCGCTTTGAGTTCCGTTTCATCGTTACCGATGCCGTCTCCCTGCCAGTTTTCGATATGCGGATTGATGAATCCTATATCAAAGGTCATGGCTTCCGGGAAATTGCCCGCACAGGATACAAGTTCCGGATAAAGCTCCTTAATGGCTGTGCCTATAGTTGTAACCATAATTCTCCTTAATTCTCCTTTCAAATTGTGCGGGGGAGGTTTGCCCTCCCCCGGAATGAGCTACGCTGCTGTTTCTTCAGATTCTTTAGAAACGTCTTCAAAGCCTGTGGCTCTGCTGTAGTGATAGACATTGTCAGAGAGTATGTCGTTCGCTTCAACCACTGTTCTGTTGGCCTGCTTTACCATGTCACAGAGTTCTGCAGCATTGATACCTGCAGAATCAGGAACAAGGATGACCTCATGAATGCTGCTTGGGAGAATATAGTAGTCCGAACCAAGCAGTTCAGCTGCCTTATCCTTAACATCAGGATAGAAAAGAGCAGCAGCTCCGAGAGATCCACTGGTATTGGTGAGCACATACATGCCTCCGACATCCTCCGGTGCAATAGGCTCATCTCTGTCCAGCAGATTGTTTTTTTCAGGAGCGAACAGCGCACTGGTCATATCCACCAGAGTCGCAGGATCGTATACTACTGCGCTTGCCATTGCGTCTTTGAAGAGAGTCTCTTCATCGACACCCAGTTCTGCAAGGACGCTGTTGTTGACTGCGATCCTCCACTCGCCTCTGCCATCGCCCATATTGATATCGGCGATCAGGGCAAGGCCCTGCCCCACGCTCTTATATGGCATGGTAGCAAGGAAATCGCGGTTACGCTGCTTTTCAAGCAGCCTGACCGTCAGCTTTTCCTTCACATTGTCCCAGCTGAGCTTTACCTGCGGTGGGACCGGAGCCTTCTTCGACTCGGCATATTCGCCTGCGATCTTCTCCGCGAGCTGGTTGATATCCACACCGTGCTCATACGCTTCAAACATCTCATTGATGTACAGCGTCGGTGCAACATCGTTTCCCGGCTCCTTGAATGTCAGTCCGTGAAGCTTCTGATCGTTCATCTTCACGACAGTGACGTCATCAATAGTGATGTCCTGGGCTTCTTCCGGCAGGGTGTCCTTTACGGCTTCCTTCATCAGTTCGACGAATTCGTTGATGTTTTTCTCACTCATTGCATTTCTCCTTTTCACTTTGTAAGAAAAAAGACGTCGCCTTAGTGCAACGCCAAATATATATAAACCCAAAAAACAAAAAGCCCCGCAAAAATGCGAGTTCGTTGTCTTTTAGGATTATTAATTGTGATTACTTATATTATAGAAGAAAAGTATATGTTTGGCAATAGGAAAAGGCTGTCGGAAGTGTTGATGAGATTTTTCAAGACAAAAGCAACATATGGTGTTGCTTTAATTCTGACAAGAGAAGTGTTGCTTTAATCTTGAGAAATATAAGGGATAAATTACAACACTAAGCCGCCACTACCCGGTGCGTTAGTTTTGAGAAATCAGCCTATAAAAAAGGCCCTTTCTGATGAAGGGCCTAAAAGATAGTCAAGTTGTCTGGCTACTGAGGTTTTGCTGCTCCAACTATCTCCACAAGCAGATCGCGATTCTTCTTGTAATCTTCGAAAGTGTTGAGCTTAAATCTGTATCGTCTGTCCCTGCTTTCATATGTGTAGTCAAGGCCTGCATTGTCGAGTCGATCGTTGATATCTTGAGTTTCCTCTGCTTTTACAAACATCAGAATATAGGTCTTGCGTGGCTTGAAGAAAAGAAAGTTATTTGCAGCCCCATTCTTCGCAAGGCCAATGTAGTACTTGTTGTACTTCATTTCATAACCCTCGACGAGCGCTCCGAGGTCAGCAAAAATATTGTCCACGAACTTCAGAGTCTTAGGAGATGCAGTGCCTTCCCAGTAATGCCTGTCGGTAACCTCGAAGGATTCCTCGTCATCAGTTGCATACCTTACCCGGTCTATAACCTTTGTAAATGCTAACGACACGCCGTCTGACGTCTTATAGGCTGTCATTTGGAGAGCAATCAATGGAATTGTGCCATTGAACAGAGATATAACGTTCATAAAGCGTCCAGTGATTTCCTCAGCTACTATGACGGCACAATGGTCATACTGAGGATAGCGTTTCTTTTCGGAGTCCCAGTACTCGATGGTTCTGATGATGTGACTCGGATCTGTAGCACCAAGCTGTATCTCGACTTCATATCTTGACCCGTCATCATCACCGAAGAGCATATCAAGTCGTCCGCCCTGAGGCTGTTGTTTTTCCCTCTGGATTGCGCTTATATCGCCAGGAAGGCCCAGAACATTAGGGTTCTCAAATATGAAAGACTGTATAACTGACTCGTTGATTTCGGGGTGGTTTTTAAGCGACACCCTCTCCATTGTTGATAGATTCATAGTTCTTCACCTCTGTGTTTTTCCAAGAATTCTTTTACCGCTATTTCAATGACCTTTGTCTTTGTTCTGCCGGTACGCTCGCAGTATTCCTTGAGCTCTTCGGCAATCTTCTTTTCCATGAGGAAGTTCGTTTTGACTCCGTCTTTTGAAGGCATTGCCATATCACTTCACCTCCTCTGTAAGCTTCTGATACATCTTCATGAGCTCTGCCACGCATTCCTGCTCGGTCATCTTGAGACTGAATCCGTATGCTTCCATGACGGCTCTGTCGTTAGCCTGGTGCGCCTTTCGAAGTTCAACTGGCATTGTTAGTGGATCGTACATATCTGCAAGAGAACTGTCCGGATACCTCGCTCTGGCATCAAGGATTCCCTGAGCTGTACCCGCAATTCTGGCTTTCTGCTCGTCTGTCGATGTAGTAGGATAGGCGAAACTGTTGTACGCAATTGGTGAATAGCGATAATCCGATTTTAACCTGCCGCATACCGTGCGCATCCAAGCCATATGGACATTAGATTCTATGATGCCAAAGTGATAAAGCGTTGCGTTTGGAATCATATACGCTGCATCGTTAATAACAACGTCAGAATCAACGTAACCGATCGGCATATACCTCCTTCTCTCACTAGAAACACGTGGAATTAACAGCTTTTCGGTTTCTACATATCTATCCTGAACAAATAACGTTGGCTTATCAGCAAAATCTCGAAACTCTTTT
>JBGUME010000177.1:0-2164 GCA_045116695.1 Anaerovoracaceae bacterium
AAGACAGAGAGACACCGGCCCTTAAAAAACGTCTCATCGCATCCATCGGATTTTTGCTGATACTCATGTATTTCTCGATGGGTCATAAGCTGTGGGGCTGGCCGCTTCCTTCCTTCTTTGAGGGAAATCACGTCGCCATGGGACTCATGCAGATGATACTCGCGGCGATAGTGATGGTAATAAACCAGAAGTTCTTTATAAACGGGTTCAAGGGGCTCATTCATGGAGCTCCAAACATGGATACTCTGGTCGCCATGGGCAGCGCCGCTTCATTCTGCTGGAGCACATATGTGCTCTTCGCGATGACGGGCGCGCAGCTTTCAGGCGACAGCGAAGCCGTAATGGCATACATGCATGACTTTTACTTTGAGTCAGCGGCCATGATACTGACTCTTATCACAGTGGGCAAGATGCTTGAGGCGCGTTCCAAGGGAAAGACAACGGACGCGCTCAAAAGCCTTATGAAACTTGCCCCGCAGACAGCAGTCGTTGAGCGGAGCGGGATCGAAACGGAGATCCCTGTATCGCAGGTACGTGTCGGTGATGTGTTCCTGGTCAATCCGGGAGAAAACATCCCTGTCGACGGAGTGATCCTGGAAGGAAACTCAGCGGTCAACGAGGCTGCCCTTACAGGCGAATCCATACCGGTCGACAAGAAAGCCGGCGACAATGTATCCGCGGCCACGACCAATCAGTCTGGTTTTATCCGCTGCAGGGCTACAAGAGTCGGCGAAGACACTACACTGGCCCAGATCATACGCATGGTGAGCGATGCAGCAGCCACAAAGGCTCCTATCACCAAAATCGCAGATCGCGTTGCGGGAGTTTTCGTCCCGGCCGTGATAGGAATAGCGCTCGTTACACTCTTAATCTGGCTGGCGACCGGCAGAGATACCGGTTTTGCTCTCGCCAGAGCCATATCGGTGCTCGTCATAAGCTGCCCGTGCGCTCTGGGACTTGCGACGCCTGTTGCCATTATGGTCGGAAGCGGAGTAGGCGCAAGGAACGGAATACTCTTCAAGACCGCCGCGGCGCTTGAAGAAACAGGCCGCATAGAGATAGTGGCTCTCGATAAGACAGGAACTATCACAGGCGGAGACCCTAAGGTAACAGATGTGTTCACCTGCCGCGGAGTGCCGAAGGATGATCTGCTTACCGTCGCAGCCGCTGTAGAATCAAGGTCCACCCACCCTCTCGCGAAAGCGGTCTCAGAATACATCGGAGGCACCACGCTCAGGATAAGCGACTACACCGAAGTGCCGGGCGGAGGTGTCAGGGCGTTCACATGGGACGGCTCCAGGGCAGTCAGCATAGCGGGCGGCAATGCCGCGTTCATGACCGCTAACGGAGTAGCGTCTGAAGATGTTGACCGCCTGATGAGAGAAACAGCCGAATTTGCCAACGCCGGAAAAACATCCGTGCTCTTCGAAAAAGGCGGCAGGCTGCTTGGCCTTATAGCTCTGGCAGACTCAGTAAGAGAAGACAGTGTTGACGCCATCAGGCAGTTCAGGGAGATGGGTATCAGGACAGTCATGCTGACCGGCGACAGAAAAAAGACCGCTGACGCCATAGCGTCGGAGGTCGGAGTCGATGAGGTGATAGCTGAGGTCTTGCCGGACGGCAAGGAAGAAATCATCCGCGGGCTGATGGAGCAAGGCCGCACCGCGATGATAGGAGACGGCATCAATGACGCTCCTGCTCTTACTAGAGCGAACGTCGGCATAGCCATTGGCGCGGGTACGGATGTCGCGCTCGACGCGGCGGATGTCGTACTGGTCAACAGCAACCTTTCAGACGCTGTGAAGGCCGTGAGGCTCGGCCGCAAGACTCTTAAAAACATACACGAGAACCTGTTCTGGGCATTCTTTTATAACGCGATATGCATACCTGTGGCAGCCGGAGCATTCATAAAGCTGTTCGGCTGGGCGCTCAACCCTATGCTCGGAGCAGCCGCAATGAGCCTTTCAAGCTTCTGCGTGGTCACCAACGCGCTCAGGCTCAATCTGTTCGATGCCGGCGGCAGAAATGGCTCCGGTGCGGAAAAAGCAAAAAGTTCATCACAGGCCGCCTCTGCTGATACTGACGCGCCTGTCAACAATAGTAAAAATGAAAGCGAGGAAAAACTGATGCAGAAAACAATGAAGATCGAAGGAATGATGTGCCC
>JBGUME010000178.1:0-2166 GCA_045116695.1 Anaerovoracaceae bacterium
GCTTCTATGTGCGATATACGTTCCTCTATGTATTCATCGAGAACGTCCTTCAGCGAATCATAGTGAAGATAAAACGTCTTCCGGTCAATGTCCGCCCGCCTAGCTACCTCTGAAATAGTGATCCTTGTAGTGCCTCTTTCTCTTATAAGCGAAAAATAGGCGTCCTTTATGGCCTGATCGGTCCTTGCAACTCTTCTGTCCATTTCCACACTTCTTTCGTAAATGTTGATTATTCAACGCTTCCGTAATGCTGGCAATTGAACTCCGCTTGTAAAAGAGTATAATACGGTAACAACAGATAATCAACATGTGTGGAAAAACCCTAAGGAGGTATGATCATGGCTATAAAGCAAGCTGTAGCATCCGTGGCAGTCAATCAGGCCCTGGCATATCTGGAAAAAGATCCGGAAAGAAACATTGAAAAGCTGCTCAATTGGATCGACGCTTTCGACCGCAGAGGCCGCATCGACAAACATATGAAGGCTGCCCGTCCTGCGCTTACGGACCCTGACAGCAACTGGCGCAAGCTGGTGCTCAAAATGTATTCAGACATCGACAAAGATGTACGGATGACTATCTTCCGTAACTTCGTCGTTAACGCGACCATAATAGGCGGCGACATGCAGTTTGACAATGAACAGAAGTATGACTGCAACATCCCGTGGGCCATACTTTTCGACCCGACCAGTGCGTGCAACAAGCATTGCATAGGATGCTGGGCAGCTGAGTACGGCAACCAGCTCAATCTCAGTTATGAAGAAATGAGCAGCATAGTATCTCAGGGCAAGGCTCTCGGCACTTTTATGTATCTGTTCACAGGCGGCGAACCGCTGGTACGAAAAAAAGATATTATCAGACTTTGCGAGGAGCATAGCGACTGCGTGTTCAGCGCGTTCACTAACGGCTCGCTCATAGATGACGCGTTTGCAGAAGACATGCTGAGGGTGAAGAATTTTGTCCCTGCCATTTCAATCGAAGGTTTCGAGGAGGCGACGGATTCAAGACGCGGAAAAGGTACATATCAGGAAACGATACGCGCAATGAATATCCTCAGGGAGCATAAGCTGCCGTTTGGAATATCGTGCTGCTATACATCAGCAAACGCTGATGTTATTGGGAGCGAAGAGTTCTTTGATGCCATGATAGATATGGGTGCTCTGTTCGCCTGGATCTTCACATACATGCCTGTAGGCAAAAAAGCCGTCCCTGAGCTTATGGTAACAGCTGAACAGAGAGAATTCATGTATCACCAGGTGCGGGAGTTCAGAAAGACAAAACCTCTTTTCACAGTAGACTTCTGGAACGACGGAGAATTCGTCGGAGGGTGTATCGCCGGCGGGCGGTCATATTGCCATATCAATGCCAATGGTGACATCGAACCGTGCGCGTTCATCCACTATTCGGATTCCAACATCCGTGAAAAGACTCTTCTCGAGGCCTATCAGTCACCGCTCTTCATGGGTTATAGGCACAATCAGCCTTTCAACGGCAACATGTTGAGGCCTTGCCCTGTTCTCGATAATCCGGGAAGGCTGACCGCTATTGTTGAAGAGTCCGGCGCGGTTTCGACCGACTACTCTGACACCGAGTCCGCAAAGGAATACTCGGATAAGTGTGTTGAGAAAGCGGCTCTCTGGAAGCCGGTATCTGAAAAACTCTGGACAGGATCCGGGCACGAACTCTGATAACCTCTGCAAAACATAAGACCTCCCTTGATGAAGATGGGAGGTCTTTCTTTATGTTCTTTATGGGACGGCCTTCACATTACCATCAATAGAGTTCCTGCGCCTATCAGGATACAGCCGATAATGGATCTTGAGGTGAATTGCTCATGTAAAAAGATAAATGCCAGGAACAGCGTTATCACAACGCTCAATTTGTCAATTGGCACGACCTTGGATACCTCTCCCATCTGAAGGGCTTTATAATAACAGAGCCATGATGCACCAGTAGCAAGCCCTGAAAGGATCAGAAATGTCCAGCTTTTTTGGCTGATCTGCCCGATACCGTTCTGAGCGCTCGTAAGAAAGACCATTCCCCAGGCCATGATAAGTACCACAGCCGTCCTGATTGCTGTTGCCAAATTTGAGTCCACCCCTTCTATACCGACTTTAGCAAGAATAGATGTCAACGCTGCAAAGATGGACGAAAGAATTGCAAAAACCA
>JBGUME010000179.1:0-4873 GCA_045116695.1 Anaerovoracaceae bacterium
CTCAAACTTATATACAGCTCCCTTAAGAGTCGCATCTCCTTCACCGTGATCATGCGGATATCCCAGCGGATTCTTGGTCAGCAGAAGCTCAACCAGGTCAGTGATCGGCTCGTCCTTTGCAGTGAACGAAGTTGTCTCCTCAGATATGACCTTCACAGTATAAGTTTCAGAATCCTTGGCATATCCCGGAGGTGCATAGGTCTCCTTGACTGTATAAGTGCCCTCCATCAGCTCGACGGTGTTGCTGTTTCCGCTTGCATCTGTATACAGGCGGCCTGCAACGCTGCCGTTCTTGTCATAGACCGTATACTCTGCACCTTCAAGGGAGTAGCAGTTATTGCCTTCCGTAATGGAGGTGCGGTTGCTGAGCTTCTTCATGTTTAGATATCCCGGTGCCTCGAGGTATCCCACTACCATGTCCTGTACTCCATCCATATAGCAGATGAATATCTTGAAGCTTTCAGGGACAGCCTCATCAAAGGCTGCATTGCTGTCATAAAGTGCGTTGGCAAGTGCCTTTGCCCTCGTCCATACATCACCGCAGGCAGAGGCATGTGTTCCGCCCCATGTTGCCATGTCATTAGGTCGCCCTGCATATACATAGGCAAGCGCCAGGTGCGCTACACCGTAATCCTTGGCTTCATCGCCGTAGTAGAACTGCTTGATCCCTTCGATGTTCTTCTTGAATCCCGGATATGAAGGTGAGTAGTACACGATATTCCTGAGTGCGTTCCACTTGCCGGTGTCGGTAGCGTCTGTGACTACCTTGTCTACCTGGACTGTCCTGGTCTGATCTCCTGACCATACCGGGGATGATTTATTCGGCTGCACGCAGATGGAAAAGCGGCTTCCGAGATCATCTCCGAGGTCGCATTTGGCTGCGTTACTGTAACCGCCTTCACCAGGACCGTAGTGCAGTTCCTTGTACCAGTGGACCGTGTATTTGCTGCCCACCTTACCGCTGAATGCAGATACGGTCTCTGTCATCACGGCACCGAGGACCATGATGAGCGCAAGCGTTATGGCGAACACTCTTGTGAACGCCTTGAAATACTTGTTTTCTGTCATTGTCTTGTTTCTCCTTTCATCGGTTTTCAGATCATCATGAATGTCAGGATTATCACCGGCAGGCTGATAAGGATCATGACTCCTGTCAGGATCCAGGAGAGTCTGTTTGCAGCTTTCTCGCTCAGATACAGCTGCATCCCGGCATCATCCGTGCAGATGATCACGTCATCATTTGGGTTTTTGTCTTTGTCTTTCGTCATATGGATTCCTTTCCCGCAATTCCGGACATGAAAAAAGGCGCTCAGGTCTTTTCGACTTGAACGCCATATATCAGGATATTGCGATTATTATAAATATATTATTCTTGCATATACATATTCCCACCATTTCTTACTTCTTCGGGTAGTAACCGGTAGTAAGAGAGGTGGGGTTACAGGGGAGGAGACGGGAAAACATACTCCTGATATGACATGCACTATGCCTATCTGACATCATCCCTGTCTCGTTGTCTCTGTCTATGTCTGGCATAGTATTCCATGGCTGCAGCGATATAGTC
Organism: Anaerovoracaceae bacterium; assembly: GCA_045116695.1. Lineage (GTDB taxonomy): Bacteria > Bacillota > Clostridia > Peptostreptococcales > Anaerovoracaceae > Crickella. The sequence goes on from JBGUME010000179.1 coordinate 1,565, forward strand.
CTCACGCTTCGATACCGGCAGGTCCGGTGGGAACAGTCTTCTGAAACGTTCGCCGCTGAGCACTATGCGCTCTTTCTGGTTGGGCTTCTCCTCAAGAAGAATAGCTTCTATCACCTCAGGAGTGAGTTTCTTCTCCGCACACATCTGTCTCATTCGTATCGCCTGAGCATGAGATGGGGTGCATTGTTCAGCATCCATACATTCCCAGATGTGTCCCTGCTGGACTCTTGGGATGAACGACAATTCTATCGCCGGACGCATAGCCATCTGTCCCTCATCCACCATATCCAGGATTTCCGGTATAAGTTCAGTGAGACGGATATAACGTTGGATTTGAGATTTGCTATCGCCAACCTCAGTTGCCAAGACATCTCTGCTCTTTTCTCCGAAATTGTGCCCCAGTGGGGCACCTTTTTCCGGTCTCCCAGGTAATCGTTTCATTGCCTCCATTCTCATCTTATACGCGAAGGCTTTCTCACTCGGAAGGATCTTAGTGCGTTGGAAGTTGCTCTCCACCATAAAGATCGTTCCCTCATCACGAGTCATGTCCACGACCTCACTCCTAAGTGTATCGATGCCTGCAAGCTCACATGCTCTTAATCGTCGATGCCCGGATAGCAGTTCATATCGTCCATCTTCTTTTTTCCGGACTGTAGCAGGAGTCAGTACGCCGTTCTCTCTGATAGATTCGACTAGATTGAGCATATCCTCATCATCCCTGACTTTGAATGGATGATCCGGGAATGGGTCGATCTCATCAAGAGGTATCTCATATATCCTTTTTAGCTTAGCATCATCACGCTCTTCCTGTGATGAAAACAGTTCATCGAGCGAGGGCAGTTTCATCTCTATGTCTTTCGCGTTCGCCAAGTCTCATCACCTCTTTCGTAAGTTGTTCATAAGCAATAGCCGGTTTAGATCCTTTGTCATATGCAAAGATGCTCATGCCCGCCTTACTTGCCTCTGCTGCTTTCACCGCGACCGGGATCTGTGTATCGAAGATCCGGATACTCATGCCATACTTCGTCCTTATCGTATTGATCACTTCCTTCGACAGATTGGTCCTTCCGTCTACCAGCGTCATGACTATACCAGCGATTTTCAACTTCTCGTTAGTGTGGTTCCTGACCATATCTATACTTTTCATCAGGTGGGTCATCCCTTTTGTCGGCAGATACTGTGCCTGCACCGGTATTATGACTTCGTCCGCAGCCGTGAGCGCATTGATCGTTATCATGCCAAGTGACGGCATGCAGTCGATAAGTATATAGTCATAATCTTTCTTCACATCCTTAAGCAGGTTCGAAAGCACCTTTTCTCTGCTCATGGCATTCACAAGCTGTGACTCCATAGATGAGAGGTCCAGATTAGATGGGATCAAATCCACGCCTTCAGGATGATGAAGGATCGTGTCCTGAACTATAGGCTTATAGTCCTGTGTTACTAGATACATGAGTCTTCCGAGAGAATGCTCCAACGAATCAGCCTCCCAGCCAAGAGCCGAAGTCAGGTCATTTTGTGGATCTGCATCTATCAGCAATACTCGTTTGCCTTCTCTGGCCAGCCCGATCCCCAGATTCAACGTGGTCGTAGTTTTTGTCACTCCGCCTTTCTGGTTACATATCGCTATCGTCTTTGCCATCCGCATCCTCCTCTTCGGCATATATTTCCAGTCCCAAAAGATATGTCTCTATCAGTCCTGAATGATCAAAGAACTGCTCCAGAAAATACCTGCCGTTTTCCTCTGTGTATCCCGCAGCTGCGACACCCATCATCTCAGCGGCGTCTTCCATGCCGGTCATCATGAACGCGACCGCAAGGAGAGCCATCGCTTCTTTGAACTCTCCCCTGGAATAGAAACCTAGGATGAGATTGCAAAGCAGCACCGTATGTGGCGAGTCATATTCGAATTCTCCGGATTCGTCGAAATCGATGGCTGTCATCTTCGCAACATAATCCATTACCGGATACGTACCTTCCATCTTTTCTTTTTTTTCTGTAGTAACATCCTTCTTCCTTCTTATGTTGATCATTTTGTTTTCCTTTCCCCGTGTTCCGGACATAATAATTGGCCCTGCACCCTGTGTACAGAGCCATGTAATCCGGAAGTCGGAGAAAGGGGGAGTCAATATCAGTCAACAAATTTTATTAGTGGCTCATCGACAGCATCGGTATATCTGCCTTCAGCCAGGAGCTGATTCTTAAGCTCCACCAACGCATACACTATTATTCTCACTTCATCATGAGTGAATCTATACTTCGGATTGAACATAATCGGCACCTCCAATCACAATAATCTCAGTCTTCACAATCATCGTAAAAAAAAAGAACGCGATCTGCAATTGTGCGAATCACAACCTGTAATAATCGCATACTTTTCATTCAATAAGATGGCACTATTATTCATATCAAAGAGGCATCCCATAATTTCATGTCGAATTATGGGAACGAATCCCTTCATATTACATAGGATCCGAAGATGCCTTTGTCAGGGATACTCACTCGGGAATGATAAACTTCGGTTCCCTTGATATATAGAGGGATACCCCACAATTTTCCTCAGAGTTTGAGAGAAACCGCTCCTTTATCTACTTCCCCGGACGTCTGTATACCTTTTTGCAAAGAGGCTCAACCCATTGGAATTACTGCATTTGCTGAAAAATAAAGAACTTCCGGTTTTACCCGAAAGTTCCAAAACTTGGAGCTGTTGGGTGGAGTCGAACGCCCAACCTACGCATTACGAATGCGTCGCTCTGCCATTGAGCCACATCAGCGCATCGCGCTCTGTAAATATAACAGAGCGCTGTTGATAATTCAATCGTTTTCTTCTGTCTTGAAAAGCTTCTCGTCCTCGGATACCGTCTTCACAAGCTGTACTATGATCAGCGCGATGTTGAAGAACGCAGCCGCTACCGCGACCCCTGTGGAAGCTCCCGCTGCCTTTTCCATTAACTTCTTGGTGTTGATAGCCATAACAGACCTCCTTTACTTACTTGGAGTACAGGTTGTTATTTGAAAACTCCGCGTTGGAAGTAATGTCTATGCCAAGCGCCTTGACCGCCTGCTCATCCTTGTCGGAAAGTATGGCTGTACAGTGCGCCACGCAGCCGTTCAGCAGAGGTATCTCGCGGAGAGCCAGCTCGGCAAACGGGTTCGTCAGTTTTGTCAGTGTGAGAGCCATGATGACCTCTTCGAGATTGAGGCTGGTCTTGTCATGCAGCACGTTTTTCTTGGTGTTTGACATGCTCTCAAAGATGGTAGGCGAGATGATCATCATCTCATCCTGGATGCCCGCCAGTTTCTTGATGG
>JBGUME010000180.1:0-3246 GCA_045116695.1 Anaerovoracaceae bacterium
ATTCTTGTCCAGTCGTATGAAGATGTGCTGTCGCCCGTGTCCAGGAAGATCAGTGACTTACTTCTGTTGAGTGTTGTAAGTGCCATGGTTTTTATCCCCTTTCTCTGAGATAAGTAACATTAAGTGATATCTGATAGAGAAGATCCTCGTCCGTTGTTTCGAACGGATAAGGACATCCCGTGATTTCGACCTTTTGTATAGTCCTGTTACCCGTCAAAGTCGGATAGTCGTGCGTAAGAAGATAATCATCTACCGCATACACAAGGTTTTCCATCTGCTCATCAGCGTCCTCACGCTCGGTCTCTGACAATGAGTCGAGACGGCCAAAGAACTGATATGCTTCAGTGATGAGAAGGCTTCCGTCAATGTATTCCTGCACTGTACGTGCCGGTGAACGGAATACGCCGTATCTGCCGGTGCCGTCACTTATGTGGTTTGTGTGAATCGTAAATCCGAGCTCATCGAACATCTCTACGATTGCGGCTGATATCGTGTTAGCCATTTGACACCTTCTTCGCTCCCGCAAGGATCTGGTCCCTGTACTGAGCTTTCATACGGTCGAACCAATAATTCCCGCGCTCAGGTGCTTCCTGAAAGTCTGCGGGCATGTAGTACCACCTTCTCGCATCCGGGGTTGACCATCTGACCTCTCCGCTGCCGATCTTGGTGTTTGTGATGCCCGAATTTATCAGAGCGCCCGTGTCCTTGGGTATTTTCGGTTCACATAGCTGTAAGCACTGGGTATCAATAAATTGCTGAACCCTGCCGCCTTCGTCCAAGCCATGAGTCCGCATAACCTTCGGAATATCGCACTCGAATGTCTCGAAAACGAACTTATTTGCAGCCATGTTATCTACCTACTGTGACCTTGATGTTCTTCAGAAAATCGCGGTTGCTGTTATCATTAACGCTCTGGATGATACCGCCTTTGTTCCGTTTGATGACTTCTGACAACTTGAAGCTTGATGTTGTAGGGTTATCTTCCACGTTACCGTAAAGAATCGCATCCTCATCCGCTGCCGGATCCAGATGCAGATCTTCATAGGTTCCTTCCGGGAACGTGATAGATGCGAACTTATCGACCTTGATTTTGCCGTTATTGTTGACTCTATCTTCCTTATCAGCCCACTGAACACCTTCAACCACGGTACGGGACCATGATGACGTGGTTCTGTTATAAATTGTGACTGTATCGGTAAAATGAGCCATTAGTAAGCACCTACCAACCCCGAGCCGGATAACCACTGCCTGATACATCCACGCATCTCTTCTCTCAGAGCTTCCCTTGTCTGTACCTCAGAGGCATAACTCTCGGAATATCCATCATTCGAAACGCTTGTTACTCCCATACCCTTGCCGGATCGAGAGTCCTGCGTCATCTTGTCAATGACATTGCATATGCAGTCCTGAAGAACGTCATATCCAAATGTATCTGTGGTAATTTCGGACCATCTGACGGGTCCTATCACTGACCGAACTTCAACTTCAGCCAGTGGTTCTACCCGTTCAAATTCAGTCTGATCTGTAATTATGTTGTGATGGGAGCTGTAATAGCTCCATGTTACGATAGCAGCCATTTCAGCCCCCTTTCACACATCAGTGAACGACTACCTGAGCGGCAGAAGTTACCTTGAATCCGCTGTTCATCTCAACCTGAGCCTTTGAGCCGTTGAAGTTTTCGCTGTTGACGATCCTTGCAACGTCTACGTTGGTTACGATGCTGAGAGCTTCCTTGTTGTACATGATGAAGTCAACGCCCGAGAAGCTTGCAGTAACCTTAGAGCCTGCTGCGTTGTAGTACTCGCCGCTTGAAGCTGCAAGTGCTGCACACTCGAGAACGGTAAGACCGAGCCACTGACCAACAGTGCCTGTTCTGTTGATGAACTCGTTTGCTTCAGGAACGAACTCAGAGCCTGCTGCCTCAAGGATGCAAGCGAATGTATCGGGAGATGCCAGAAGGACATCGGCCTTACCCTTTGCAGATACGATCTGCTTACGTGCATCGATGATAGCCTTCTTGACGCTGTTCTTCGTGATTGAAGCGGTAGAGCTTGCTGTCGTACCTTCTGAGATAAGGCAAGCAAGTCCTGCAGCGTTCCAAGACTCAGCGACCTCTGCAACTGCTACTGAGAGCTCTTCGTTTGCAAGGTTGATACCTACTGCTGCGGCCTGTACGCCGTAGATCTTCTTTGACTGCTGGAAGTTGTTGTTGAGCACGATCTGGATGAGGCTATCAGAAGCCGTAACATCCGTGAAATCTCTTCCGGGTGTTCCAACGCCCACTGCAGTTGTTGCAAGCTTGTGCACATAGATGCCGCCTGCAGGACCTGTCTCGTATTTGTCTGTGAACGTCTTTCCGGGTGCGAAAACTGAATTGTAGTAGAGATTGGGCTCGATAATCGGGCTGTACTTTTCGTCAACATTGACATTGCCATACTGTACTGACATGATAATTCTCCTTTAACTTTTGAAGGTCAGCGACATGACTCATACTCTGCCATGCCGGTGAAAACTAAGGGTTACTTTGCCGGATGATAATACGGATTGTTTTTGTATATCTCATCCAAGGTGTTCGGCTGTCCGACCGAGTTTTTGATAGTCCCTATCGGAGACCCCTGCCCTGTGGCTTTCGGTTCTTCTTCGCCAAACAGCATCTTGCTATCTTCTGCTTCTGTAAGCGCCTTGAGTGCCTTCGCAATATCCTCTTTCTGGTTCTGGGAACTCTTCAGAGCATCCACATCCAGAAGTGCGGTAATTGCTTTGGCATTCTTGCCCTTTGCTTCCGCGATAGCGCCTTTGAGAAGATCATTGAAGTCTCTGTCAGCGATCTTCGCCTGGTAGTCGGACTCGTTTTTCTCGATCTGCTGATTAAGCTCATCGATCCGCTTCTGCAGCTTTCCAACATCGACACCCTCAAAGTCCTTAAGGGACTTCTTTGCCTCTTCCAAGGAAGCGGTGAGGCTATCTACCTTGTCCTTCTGCTTCTGCCAGTCCGCAACAGGCTTGTAGTTTTCCTTGACCGCATCAACGATCTCGGTTTTTTGCTCGTCTGACAATTCGTACTTCTCAAGTATCTTTTCAATGTTCTGCATATTCATGCTCCTTCCTTAAATAACTTGTTGACCGCACTTTCTGCGGTAGGGAAAAGCCTTCTGCCGGAATCGAACCGGCGAGCCGATAAGGGGAGACTCTGAACCATCAAGGCTGTTGATAAGAAGATCAAGTATGTTATGAGGAGGTAAAAAA
>JBGUME010000181.1:0-4892 GCA_045116695.1 Anaerovoracaceae bacterium
AAAGGTAGAGGCTCTTGTAGATTTCTCACAGAACGGAGGACGCAACCGCAAGCCTATCAAGCCGCTTCCGAACAGAAAGAACGGCGAGGACCTGCCTATGCTGGACTGCTTCACCGCTCCTTGCAGCGGCGGATGCCCTATAGAGCAGGATATCCCTGCGTACCTCGAAGCCATGGAGGAAGGCAGGGCAGAGGATGCTCTGAATATCATACTTGAGAAGAACGCTCTGCCGTTCACGACAGGAACGATATGCCCGCACACCTGCGCTGACAGGTGCATGAGAAACCACTACGAGTCGGCTCTGCGCATACGCGAGGTCAAGCTTATGGCTGCTGAGGCTGCATTCAACAAGGTACTGCCTGGCCTCAAGGCTGCGGGAGCTGCCGGCAAGAAGGTAGCTGTCATAGGCGGAGGCCCTGCGGGACTTGCATCAGCTTCGTTCCTCTCAAGAGCGGGAGCTGATGTAACGGTATTCGAAAAGAACGACAAGATGGGCGGCGTTCCTCGCTACGTGATCCCGGCATTCAGGATCGGCGATGACGCCATCGATAAGGACGTCGCGCTTTGCTCGGCATACGGCGCAAAGATGGTAACGGGCAGAGAGATCACTTCAGTCAGCGAACTCAAGGCTGAGGGCTTCACGGACATCATCGTGGCTATCGGCGCATGGGCTCCGGGCCGCAAGACTCTAAAGTACGGCGATGAGCTCGACGCGCTTGAGTTCCTCGAGGCTGTAAAAGCTGCCCCTGGCTCTGTCGATCTCGGTACAGACGTTGTGGTCATCGGAGGCGGTAACACCGCGATGGACGTTGCCAGAGCCGCTAAGATCCAGCCGGGCGTCAAGAATGTACGTCTAGTGTACAGAAGAGACAGAAGAAATATGCCGGCCGATGAAGAGGAATTGGTAATGGCTATCGATGACGGAGTGGAGTTCATGGAACTTCTAGCACCGGTCGGAGCCGAGGGCGGAAAGCTGAAGTGCGAGATCTGCAAGCTCGGAGAACCTGACGCAAGCGGAAGACGTTCACCTGTCGGCACAGGCGAATTCAAAGAAGTACCTGCTACAGCGGTCATCTGCGCTGTCGGAGAGCGCGTCAAGGCAGACCTCTATGAAGGCGCAGGAGCGAAGCTTGATGAGAAAGGCAGAGTCATCGTAGATGAAAACCTCATGACTACGGTAGAGGGACTCTACGCTGCCGGTGACTGCCGCAGAGGACCTGCGACTGTCGTCAAGGCGATAGCGGATGCTCAGACGATCGCTTCCGCGATCCTCGGAGTTAAATTCGACAAGTACGCTGAAGTCAACGCCAAGGGCAAAATGGACGACCTGCTTGAGAAGAAGGGAATACTCGCTGATCCTCCTGCAGGCAAGTCTGATCCTAGATGTCTCGGATGCTCCACTGTATGCGAGGTCTGCGCGGATGTATGTCCAAACAGAGCCAACGTTGTCATCGATGTTCCGTACTTCGAAAAGCCGCAGATCCTTCATGTGGACGGAATGTGCAACGAGTGCGGCAACTGCGCTGTCTTCTGTCCGTACAGCGGACGCCCGTTCAAGGACAAATTCACTCTGTTCTGGAGCGAAGAGGACTTTGCGGACAGCGAGAACAACGGATTCCTGCTGCTTGACGGCGGCAAGGTCCGCGTAAGACTGTTTGGCAATGCCGGCGACTATGATCTTGCCGATCCGAAGCTGCCTGAGGGCATAGCGGCATTCATCAAAGCTGTAAAAGACAATTATTCATACCTGATAGGATAAAAGATAAATGCTAGTAGTAATAAAAGGCGCCGGCGATCTTGCCAGCGGGATCGCGCTGAGACTGCATCATTCAAAATTCGATGTGGTCATGACGGATCTGCCGGTGCCTCTGGCGGTACGCAGGACGGTGGCTTTTTCGGAAGCCGTCCGTCTTGGCAGTACTGTGGTTGAAGATGTAAAAGCAGAAAGGGCCGCAAGCGCGGAAGAAGCGCGCGACTGCCTTTCAAGGGGAGTCATACCGGTCCTTGTGGATCCGGAGGCTAAGATCGTAAGCGAACTCAAGCCTGAGATCGTAGTCGACGCGATCCTTGCAAAAAGAAATACGGGAACGACTCCTGATGACGCAGATCTTGTCATCGGAGTCGGCCCGGGATTTACTGCGGGCAAAGACTGCCATGCAGTAATCGAGACAAAGCGCGGCCATACGCTGGGAAGAGTCATCCGTGACGGCTCGGCGATACCAAACACCGGAGTTCCGGGCAATGTCGGCGGAGAGACCATAAGACGTCTCATCAAAGCGCCGCGCGCGGGCATATTCCATCCAGAGAAAAACATAGGCGACATCGTTAAGGAAGGCGAACGCGTCGGTAACGTGGACGGTGAGCCTGTATACGCACAGACAGACGGAAAGATAAGGGGGCTGCTCCAGGATGGGGCTCCCGTGACTAAAGGATTGAAGTCCGGAGACGTCGATCCGAGGGGGACATCCGCGGATCATCTGACGGTCTCCGAAAAGGCGCTTGCCATCGGAGGCGGAGTGCTTGAAGCCATACTTTCATATGCCGGAGACCGGCTGTAGAAAAGAGAGATCATGATAAAGAGAGTAAAGAAGAAGGCATATGTACGCTGCAGAGGTGGCAGCATCAGCTGCACATACGGCTGCATTGGATGCGGCCTGTGTGTTGCCGCGTGCCATCTTGCGGCCATAAAGCTTGAAGACGGGCAGCCTCCTGTTATCGACAGGGACAAATGCGTAGGCTGCGGACTCTGCGCCGCCGCATGCCCGCAGCACCTTATAGAGGTCATATTGCCTGATTACAACATACAGGTCAAATGCAGCAACTGCGATGCCGGAAAGGCGGCTCGCGAAGCCTGCGTCAATTCGTGCATAGCCTGTGGGCTGTGTGAGAGAAACTGCCCGGCGGATGCCATACATGTGATCGGCAACAAAGCCGTGATCGATCCGGGAAAGTGCATCTGCTGCGGAATGTGCGCAGTCAAATGTCCGCGTGGAGTCATCAGGGACTCCAACGGCGTGATGACCGCCGACTGATCAGGCAGAGGAGGTGAGATCCATTTCTTATACATTCACGGTAAACGGAATAGAGAGAACTACCGAAGAAAAGAAGCCTCTGCTCAGATATCTCAGGGATGATCTCAAGCTCTATTCGGTAAAGGACGGCTGCTCGGAAGGAGCCTGCGGTACGTGCACGATAGTAGTGGACGGACATGCTGTGAAGTCATGCGTCCTTACCACCGACAGGGCAGTGGGCAAAAACATCATTACGGTAGAAGGCCTGAGCTTGCGCGAGAAAGAAGCGTTCGTCTACGCTTTCGGTACAGCAGGATCAGTTCAGTGCGGCTTCTGTATCCCGGGCATGGTCATGGCAGCCAAGGCTCTTATCGATCGTGAGCCGGATCCTACAGATGATGAGATAAAGAGAGCCATAAAGGGCAATATCTGCCGCTGCACCGGATACAAAAAAATAATACTCGGCATCAGAAGAGCTGCCGCCATACTGCGCGGAGAAGAGGAGATAAGGGACATCAGCCAGTTTACCGGCAAGATGCTGCCTGAAGAGAACGAGTTCATCTCAGTCGTAGGATCGAATTACGACCCTGAGCTTGCTTCGGGTATCGCCAACTACGAAAACAGGGGCGAAAGCTCTAAGTACGGAGTAGGCAAAAACGTGTTCCGTATCGACGTCAGAAAAAAGGTGCTGGGCTATGGAAAGTATCCTGATGATATAGGCCCTGAGTACTTTGTGCCTTCGGACAGGCCTGACAGGATAATGGAACTGGCCGGATGGACGGAAGATGAATACAGGGAAGCCGAGGCAAAGGGCATGCTGAATGTCGGAGCGACCGTCAGTAAAAAAGATGAGCCACTCGTAAACATCTGCACCATAGTAGATCCTGACATGCCGCCTATGGCGTACTGTTCGGCGGTCCGTTCGGACTATCCAAGAGCAATAGTAAAAAAGATAAACAAGGAAAAAGCCGAGTCGCTGCCTGGAGTGCTTGGAGTGCTTACCGCAGATGATGTGCCTCATAACAAGGTAGGGCATATCCAGCAGGACTGGGATGTAATGATAGCTGAAGGCGACACCACCAGAATGGTCGGTGATGCCATCTGCCTTGTGGTTGCCGAGTCTCCGTACATCCTGGAGCAGGCAAAGAAGGCAATAAAGATAGAATACGAGCCGCTCGAGCCGGTAAAAAGCATAGCGGAAGCAAGGGCTGACGGCGCTCCTAAGATCCATGAAAACGGCAATCTCTGTCAGCAGAGACATGTGGTAAGAGGAGACGCGGCAAAAGCTCTCGCGGAATCCGCGTATACCGCAACTGCCTCGTTCACCACGCCGTTCACAGAGCACGCCTTCCTTGAACCGGAATGCGCTGTTTCGTTCCCGTACGGAGACGGAGTCAAGATACTCTCGACCGACCAGGGCGCGTACGACACAAGGCATGAGGTAGCCATCATGCTCGGCTGGGAGGATCAGCAGGAGCGCATAGTGGTGGAGAACCAGCTCATCGGAGGAGGCTTCGGCGGCAAGGAAGACGTGACGACGCAGCACATCTCCGCTCTTGCGGCGCTGAAGTTCGGCCGTCCGATAAAGGCGAAGTTCAGCCGCGCCGAGTCACTGAGGGTGCATCCTAAGCGCCATGCGATGGAAGGCACTTTCACCATAGGCTGCGACGAGAACGGCATACTTCAGGGACTGGACTGCGATATCAACTTCGATACGGGAGCTTACGCCAGCCTGTGCGGGCCTGTTCTTGAGAGAGCCTGCACTCACAGCGTGGGACCTTACAATTATCACAATACGGATATACGCGGATACGGCTACTATACCAATAATCCGCCTGCCGGCGCTTTCAGGGGATTCGGAGTATGCCAGAGCCAGTTCGC
>JBGUME010000182.1:0-3112 GCA_045116695.1 Anaerovoracaceae bacterium
AGGAGGTCACGAGTTCGAGCCTCGTACGCTCCACCATCTCAAACCGTTGGAATTCCAACGGTTTTCGAGTTTTTTGAGGGGCTGAAATTTGATTAGATGTGATTAGACGGATTTTTAACAAAGTTTTTGCCTGACTTTTTATGATAATGAGGCCGAGATCAGACGATATCTTTCATCATCTGTAGTCAGATCATAGCAATAACATTGCTGGGTGGTGCTTAGCTCCTTGTGGCCAAGCTGCTTCTGGATGATAAGATCGTCGATCCCATCAGCGTGCATCTTAGATGCGCATGTCCTCCTGGTAGAGTGCAGGCTCCTGTGCGGTATCCCAAGCTCGTCACAATATTTGCCGATAGTCTTGCCGAGCGCGGAATAGAAGCTGTAAAGGCTTTCATTAGCACAGAATATGTACTCGTCCGTAGGCATACCGAGCCGCTTTCTCTCTTCAAGGACCCTGTCGATGATCTCGAGGGCAGGAGGGACTACATCCACGATGCGCCATCCCGCAGCGCCTTTAGCACGGTATTCGACTTTCTGTGATCCGTGGCTGAAGGCTCGTTCTATCACCAGACGGTTCTTCCTGAGATCCTCGAACCTGAGAGCTGTCACTTCGCCTCTCCTGAGAGCCACATACATCAGGAATGCTATGGCGAGAGGTACGAATCTCTGCACGGTGTCGCGCTTACTTTCATACTGCTTCATGGCATAGTCTATGATCATAAGGCGCTCATCAGGCATGAATACCTGCTCTTCGCTGTCCTTCTTAGGCTCAGGTCTCAGCCTGTTCCTCGGCATCCTGACTCCGTCCATCGGGTTTGATGGAATGATCCTTGTCTTCACCGCATACTCGAGCATCTGCCTTATGACTGACGAGAAGGTCACATACTGATGCTGATTCATCTGATATGTTCCGACTTTCTCAAGCAGCCAGTCCTCGATATCGTCCGTAGTTAGCTTTACGATAGGCTTTCTGATGATAGACTCGCCCATATACAGCGATTTCCATGTGGATCTGTTGCGCTTGATGGTGGAATCCGTCGAGTACTTTGCCTTCGACTCCAGCCATTCTTCAAAGAGCGATTCGAGCGTTGCCCGCTCTCTTTTCTTCCTTGCCTCAGCGTCCGTATAACGGTCGTAGAGGAGAAGCATAAGCTCTTCCTCGGTGCTCCTGGAGATCAGCTTGCGCTTCTTGGGATCTTCACGATCTTGTATGTATGTTCTCCAGCGGTGGTCTTCTCCTTCCCAGATCTTAAATTTGTGATAACGTTTAACGAATTCAATTTGTTTCTTTTTCATGATGCTTTCCGCGCCATCTGCATCAACCATACCATTTTCGATAAGTGCAGACAATATTTCTTCAGCGGAAAAAGACGCCGAAGCAGCGGGCATAAGCATATTCTGTTGTAGGGCATTTATATCCGACATGCTCCGGCATCCTCCTTTCCGTGTTTCTGAAATATGAGGCTCAAAGCCTCCGCTGAAGCATCGCTTCCGAAGGGCTGAAATATTATTCAGCCCTCGCAGCTTCCTTGATTATTTTCTTCGTGTCGATCTTCTTCGGGACGAGAAAACACTTCTCGATCTCGTATCTCAGAGATCTCCATGCCTTGGATTCCTTCAGGATCTCTATTATCTCGTCGCCTCTGTCCATCTTGAACGCAAGCGTGTCGATCATGCTTGCCAGCTCGTCGATCCTGTTCATGTAATCCCAGAATCTGTCTTCAGGATTTAGAGTCGGACCATATCCATCGATCAGGAATCGCAGATATGTGCTGCGGTTAAGTCCGGACTTCTTCACTTTTTTATCGAATCGTTCCATCTCTTTGTCATCGAGATAGACGAATACTCTGTTGTTTCTTGTTCGCATATATTCATTTCCTCCATAGATAGTTTTGCTGTTGGCTTGCCTGTAGCAAGCAGGGGTCTGGGGGCTCAGCCACCAGGGCTGGATTTGTGCCGTGAGTGCGCAAATCCTCTGCTTGCTGTCGGTATTCGGGCCCGAATAATCGTCATTTCACGACCGTTTTGATATGCATTCGTCAGTTTGTGGACGCATTCCGTTGGTATCCTCTTGCCACCTCCGGGTATCAATTGGATATCACGCCCGGCGGTGGTGCTACCGATTTGATATCGCATTTTCTGCTATTGATACCAAATCGGTATCAGGCTTTCAGCTCCTCATTGTGGCTTCAGTTCAGTCCCAGGAAGTCGAAATCGATGTCGTCTGCAGCATCCTCATCATTCTCATTGGCGGCTGAAGAATTAGCAGTGATCTGCCGCACCTCGCTGCCCGGCGGACTGAATCCTGCCGCGCATGCCATATATCCTGCGAGGAAAGAGGGGAGAGTGCGCTCGATCGCTTTCTCCGCCGCGCGTTCTACAGTCTCGGATATCTCAGACAGGAACTCAGGATTATTACTGCTGACAGCTATCTCTCTTGTCTCCTCTGACAGAAGTTCGATCAAAGCCTGGATCACTGTCTGACTGTATGACGAGAATCTGTTCTTATCTCTTTCCTGAAGGAGCAGCCATGCTTTCCTGTGCATCTCGTTGTCCATATCGAAGCGGATATTGGCTTTTTTAGTGTTGCTCATTTACGGTTCCTCCAGCTTAGTGCCACCACGTACTCATAGCCTTTGGCATTGGCACAGATGTCGTCAATGATCTCGACTCGCTCGGGATCATACTGCCCGAAGTTCTTGACGATGACTGCACCGCCTCCAACGATGTGCAGCCTTACAAGATCCGGATTGTATTCATATTTCCTGAGAGCCTGGAAGATCTCAGCAGCATAGTCCTCGGCGACCCTGCGTATGATAGCGAGATATCTCTCGGGGATGTCTGCGGTACCGAACCTCAGCACTCTTTCAACAGTAGCCCGCTCGATATTCGAACCGGTCTCTTCCATGACGGCATTAACGGCCTTGATCATGCACTCGTTAGTGCCGAGCTTCTCGGTCCAACATTTTTCTTCGATGGGTTTCTTGTCGATGATATACATGATGTTCATGGTCCCGTTCCCGATATCCGCTACCATGTGAGTGCCCTGATATTTCCCGACTGATTGGGCGACAGCAGGGTAGCCCTGAGGAAGTACTGTGCAGCCTACGAG
>JBGUME010000183.1:0-5949 GCA_045116695.1 Anaerovoracaceae bacterium
TACCCGTACATATGATCTCACTAAAAGACCGACCCCGCAATTCTTGTGCGGGGTCGGTATGTTTATCACTGCCATGTCAGCGGCAGGTCCCGGTGCTGCATCCGGACGGGGTCCGGGAATGTCTGCCCGCCCAGGTCGAGCTCCACCGACAGGATCACCTGCGGTTCAACAGGTTTGTTGACTTCGACCCCGGGATACGGGAAGTCGGTCACGGGAAGGGTTTCGACCTTCTCAAGCCGAAGGATTTCTTCCCACCCTTTGGTCACCCTGCCGAACACAGGATAGATGCCTTTATGCTCCGGGAGGTCTCTCAGAGGAAAGAAGAACTCCCCGCCTGAAAGGCCCGCTTCACCGTATCCGCCCATGCAGACACATCCCGGATGCGAATCCAGAGGTTCGATCTCAGGGTGCAGCTGCGATTCGTACGGGATCAGGTAACGGGCTTCTTCTTTTCCGTAGCCGGTGTAGCTGACATCGATCCAGCTGCCCGGTACGATGCGCTCGATGGCGTGTCCGTCCATCAGGCCGCGTGAAGCAATATAGATGAAACTGGCGACAGTGTTCGGAGCGGCATCCGGCAGCAGCTCGATCACGATCCTGCTGCCGTTCGCCATTTTTAAAGTTGCAATCGGATTCATCGTTCCAGATCCTTCGTCCAAAGTTTTTCGTGCAAAAGTCTTTCGTGCCAAAGTTTTTCGTCAAAAGCCTTCATCAATTGCCCGCGGCTATACCTCGGCTGCGGCTCTGGCTTGTGTGACGCCCTTGACTTCGAAGGTCTCAGGGTCTACCAGGACGCCATAATCCGCTTCTGCCTGCTCGGCTGTGATGTACTCGTTCTTGACATCCCAGGCGACTTTTTCCGGTGGTCTTCTGAACGGATCTCCGTATCCGCCTCCGGTCGCTGTAGTCATACGTACAAGATCGCCGCGGTTCATGACACGTCTCGCAACGATGCCCTGCGGACCGGACTGTGTCCCGTCAGCATCAATGAATTCAAAGTAATTGATCGATCCGTCTTTGCCGCCGGCAGCACCCCATACAGGCCACTTGTTGCGGCCGAAAGAGGCTGTGAAGGACTGGTTGTCGTTCATGGACAAATACGATCTGACAGCACCCGCGCCGCCTCTGTATTCACCGGCGCCCGCGCCGTCACAGTGCAGGCTGTGCTCAGCGACTCTGATACCATAGCGGATCTCGGCCATTTCTACAGGTACGTTGTAGGTCTCACCGTCACCGACGCAGAACTGTCCGACCTGGCCGTCATGTCCCATGCACGCGCCCCAGCCGCCGACTGTAGGTTCGATGATCAGATAGTCATTGCCAAAGTCCTGATGCTTTCCGGCCATGAGTACGGTGCAGACCGAGAGAAGGTGACCGGCGCCGAGGGATTCCGGGAAAGCAGGCGCAAGCGCGCGCCATACCAGGTCAATCGCGTAGATCATGCTCTCATAGTAGCAGGAAGTCGCCACAGGGCTTCTAGCCTGCATCACGCTGCCCGGTTCCGTCACGCAGCGGAGCGGAGCGAAAACTCCATCGTTTACAGCGAGCTCCGGTCCGATAATCGACATGAATACGACCTTGACACCGGCGTATGCTGCTGTAGCTCCGGTGTTCACCGATCCGATGACCTCAGGGTCGCAGCCGGTGAAATCCGCCAGGAATTCATCATCCGTGATCGTTACCTTGACCTTCAGATGGACCGGATTGCCGTGTCCGTCATCGTCCATGTACTCTTCCATTTCCCATGTGCCCTTTGGGAACTCTGCCATCCTGCGGCGGGCGACCATCTCGCCCTGCTCGATCAGACGCTCCATGGAACCTTTGACAACATCAGCTCCGTACTTCTCGCACAGCTCGCCAATACGGCGCTCGCCGGTACGCAGCGAAGAGATCTGGCCCCACATATCGCCCTGCGAAACCATCGGATAGCGGATGTTGCTTTTCATAAGATCCCAGACAGGCTCAACCAGTTCTCCCCTGTCCACGAGCTTGACTCCCGAGAAGCACAGCCCCTCCTGGAAAGTGTTGGTCGCGTCAGTCGCGAACGAGCCAGGCGCCATGCCGCCGATATCGCTCCAGTGCGCTTTATTGCCGGCAAAAGCAATCAGTTCATCTTTGTAGAAAATAGGCATGACCATGCCCACGTCATTCTTGTGCGTTCCTCCGCCTATGAACGGGTCATTGATGATGTACACATCCCCCGGATGGAGGTTTTCCTTGCCGACTTTGTCTACGACAGCGCAGATCATCGGCGAGATCATACCGATGAAGCCGGAAACTCCGTTGCCCTGCGTCAGCAGGCGGCCTTCCGCATCAGCTATGCCGCTGGCGTAGTCCAGCGTCTCATAAATGATCGGGCTCATCGAAGTCTGGGCAAAAGCATAGAATATCTCGTTGCTGACAGCAATGAGCGAATCCTTGACGATATCCAGTGTTACCGGATTTATATTCTTGTTATCCATTACTGCACCTCCATTTCAACGATGAGATTGCCGAACTTGTCCACCCTGAGGCTTTGTCCCGGACAAACGACTGTCGCGGTAGTCGGCTCCTCGACGACCATCGGTCCCTTTGCCTCAAACCCGCATCCGAGCTTGTCTCTATCATAGACCGGTGTTTCGACCCAGCCGTCTCCCGCGAAGAAGACCTTGCGGATCTCCTTGACCGCTTCTTCGGCTCCGCCTTTGTGCGGCTCGATCTCTCTGAGTGATGGCTTGTGCAGTCTTCCGAACGCGATGAGGTGCAGATTTACGATCTCCGCAGGAGTGTCATCGAGACGGAATGTATAGAAATGCTCGTGAGTCGCATGGAATCTCTCCATGATCTCAGCTTTGTCCTCTTCCTTCCATGGGACCGCAGGAGCGTAGACCTGTACGGTGTGTTCCTGTCCCATGTATCTCATGTCTATGATGTATGAGAAAGCAGCCTGTTCCTGAGATACGCCTTCAGCAGCGAAGACCTCGCCGGCTTCCTTCTCCATCGACGCCCAAAGCGCGTTCAGCTCATCGACCGGCGCTTCATTGAGCGACATGATCTTGGTGCGGATAAAGTCGTGGCGGATGTCTGTCATCAGCATGCCCCAGGCAGAGAAAACAGAAGCCGCTACCGGAACGATGACTTTTCCTATGTTGAGTTCCTTCGCAAGGCTCGGGCCGTGGATCGGACCGCCGCCGCCAAAGGCGACCATCGCAAAGTCTCTCGGGTCATAGCCTCGGCGTACCGATATCAGTTTGAGTGCGTTGTTCATATTGGAGTCCGCGACTCTGATGATGCTCTCAGCAGCGCCGTCAGCATCCTGACCGAAATGCGCGCCGATCCTGTCCGCGAGCGCTGCGCGTACCGCGTCAAGATCTACATCCATGTCAAAATTCTTGGCGGAAAGTCTTCCGGCTATCAGGTTCGCGTCCGTCGTCGTCGGCTCCGTACCGCCTTTGCCGTAAGCCACAGGCCCCGGCAGAGCGCCCGCGCTCTTTGGCCCGACCTTGAGCGATCCCGCTTCATCGATCCACGCGATGGAACCGCCGCCGTTTCCGATCTCTACGATATCTACGACCGGCGCCATGATAGGATATCCGGCATTGCGCTCGTCCTTCTCGATGAAATACGATGTCGTGACTTTGACCTCGCCGTCATCGATCAGAGAACATTTTGCCGTAGTACCGCCGACGTCAAAAGCGATGATGTTCTTCTCGCCGATGAATTTGCCGAGTATCGATGCGCCGAAGACGCCCGCTACCGGACCGGACTCAACGACATTGACCGGTGTGATTTTGGACTGCTCGAAGGTCGTCGTGCCGCCGTTGCTCTGCATGATATATCTGCTGCCCTCTACTCCCGCTTCGGACAGTCTGCCGTCGAGCCGGTCGATATATGAAGATGCCGCCGGCATTACATAAGCATTGAGCACAGCCGTGGATGTTCTCTCATACTCACGCCATTCACGTGTGATATCCACAGACGGGCTGACATAGACTTCCGGCCAAAGCTCTCTGACGATCTCCGCTGTCTCACGCTCATGCGCTTCGTTCGCATAAGAATTGATATAGCAAACGGCGATTGCCTCGACCCCTTCCTTCCTGAAATAGTCGACAGCGGCCTTGATGTCATCCTTATTCAGAGGAACGACGACTTCACCGTTGTATGCCATACGCTCCTCGACTTCTCTCCTGAGATAACGCGGAACGAAAGGCTCCGGCTTCTCAAAAACCATGTTGAACAAATCCGGTCTGTTTCCTCTCGCAAGTTCCAGAATGTCTCTAAACCCCTTAGTTGTAATCAGGCCGGTCTTCGCGCCCTTGCGCTCAGTAAGCGCGTTGATGATCGTTGTCGTACCGTGGAAAAACTCAGTGATCGACTTGAGATCGATCCCGCTCTTCTCCATGACCTCCATGACACCCTGCTCAAAATTCGGCGGTGTCGTGTGCGCCTTTTCCAGCACCAAAGTTCCCTGATCATCGATCGCGACCAGATCGGTAAAAGTACCTCCGATATCTGTTGCTGCCCGCATAATGATTTCCCCCTTCTTATAAAACCTATCAGAAATAACTTGCAGAATAGATAAAGCAGCAATTGAATCGCCCAATTAATTGCGGTTATTAGCGTCGGGCGATTTTAACCACTCTGGGTCGGGCGAAAATCGCCAATTTGAGTCAGAACAAAATAACCAAATTCTATTATGATTTGAATGTGCTGTTATTGGCTTTTTTCATCCGACTGTGATTGGTTAAAATCGCCTGACTCTGAGTGGCTGTTTCAGCCCGACTCTAACACGGTTATTTAACATAATTTACTCTTAGTCACTGGCATAGTCAAGAAAATGGTTTACAGGACCGCCCCAATTGGAGGAGACAGGGAGGAGACAGGGGACGGTTCTCTGTCTCCTCTGTCACAGAGCCGGATGGACAGTGCGGTATTTATCGCTGCCCCAATTGTGACTGGAATGCATGGAGTGAATAGAATTGTTAGGGTCGGGCGATAATCGCCAATTTAAAAACGCCCGACGCTAACAGCACTCCTCAAGATACTCTGTCCACAGTAGTTTCTTGGTCACACCATTGCGTTGCAACTCTTTGCGGACATACTCGAAGTCTGGCATACGTCTTTCGGTCCGCACAGCTTCGTGGGGAAACAACTTCCTGCTCAGAGCGATGTCTGTCATGGATTCATCCAACGGCCATGGCAGTTGCAGTTCTCTGGCTCGCTTCTGAACTTTAGAAACGGTCTTTTGCGAGACACCTGCGCTGCTGCATATATCTCGCTGTGAAAACCCTAAGGCTGTAAGCCGAAGGATCTCGCGATACTTGGTCATAACTGTGACCTCCTTAATTGAATTTACACCATAGGTGCATAATTCAATTATATGAGTGAATAATCCTGTACAAATTGCACTATGGTTCCAGTCTTTGGGTACCGCAGTTCCAGTAAAATGGTACCGTAGATTATTATCTATCTGATGGTACATTCTTCCTGAATGTCATTAATGTAAAGGCTGCTTTGCATCGCTGTGCGACAAGGCCTTGACATTAATTCCATACAGGAATTTCATCTGATATCAGATAGATAAGAACATGTTTTGTTCGCAGTACCACATCTCAGGAATAGCGGTTTCCTATCTGCTGGATTATCGGTTTCTTTGAACAGGAATATTCAATGAGGCCGATTTCCCGGCTGGAATGATGATTTCCATTCTGCCGGAACGGTGATTTCCTCACGTCGGACAGGTGCGGGAAACTACGCCGGAATACTCATTTAGCTAATTTTCTTCTCCTTGAGGTATTTGGCAAGATCATCCATAGCCATATCTCGAAGCTCTTTCGTAACATCCACATAAATGTTCATTGTAGTACTTATATCAGAATGTCCAAGCAAGCCCTGAATGACTTTAATATTCATGCCGGATTCGCAAAGGCGTGTTGCATATGTGTGCCTGAACGAGTGGCAACTGATTCG
>JBGUME010000184.1:0-2199 GCA_045116695.1 Anaerovoracaceae bacterium
TAAGGAAATATCCTTCGTCATATCTTCATTCTTCGCCGGCATAAGCGGAGCGCTTCTGGCGATGTTCCAGACCACGATCAACGCCACACCGTTCAACACGGTCATGACTTATGAGATCCTCCTCATAGTCGTTATCGGCGGCATCGGATCCATCACAGGCTCCGTGATCGGCGCGTTCCTCTTTACAGCCGCATCAGAATGGTGGCTCAGAGGACTCGACGCCGGGCGCTGGCTGGGCATCTCTGCAAGCTTCATGAGGCCGGGATTCAGAAAGGTCGTCTTCGCGGTACTGATCATGCTTATAGTGCTCTTCTACTCCCGCGGCATCATGGGAGACAAGGAGTTCAGCTGGGACAGGTTCATAGGCTGGTGGAAGAACCTTCCTTCCAACCTCAGGGCATGGCCTGAAAGACGCAAGGCAAAGGCTGCTTCTAAACGCGAGGCAAAGGCCGCTGCAGCTGCCGCAAAGGCAAGAGCGAAGGAAGCAAAGGATGCCGGCGAAGCAAGAAAGGCTTCGGGCGAAGCTCTCTTCACTCCGCTTCCGGTTTCCGACACCGTGATGGTATTCGATAAGGAGGGCAAGTGATATGGCTGAAGACAAAAGAGAAGTCGTATTGAGGCTTTCCGACATCACCATGCAGTTCGGCGGAGTCGTCGCCGTAGACAACCTCAACCTTGTAGTCCACAAGAACGAGATCGTCGGTCTTATCGGTCCTAACGGCGCCGGAAAGACGACAGCATTTAACTGCATCACGGGCGTATATGAACCGACGAACGGCTCCATCGAGATAAACGGTGAAGTCGTCATAGAAAACTACCCGCAGGGCAAGATGAAAGATACGTACAAAGGCCGCAACGCGGGCAAGTACACCAAGGCTCTTACCATGCTGCCTGACAAGGTGACAAAGCTGGGCGTGGCGCGTACTTTCCAGAACATCAGGCTCTTCAAGGGCATGACCGTTCTTGAGAACGTACTGGTGGGCATGCACATGAACCAGACCGAGTCCGTGTTCGGAGCCACTTTCAGAAGCAAGAAGGCGCGCACTGAAGAAGCAGCCATGAGGGCTGAAGCGGAAGAACTGCTTCGCAAGGTAGACCTTTACGAGAACAGGGATGACCTCGCCACCTCGCTTCCTTACGGCAAGCAGAGACATCTTGAGATCGCCCGCGCTCTCGCTACCCACCCTTCGATCCTGCTGCTCGACGAGCCTGCAGCCGGCATGAACCCTCAGGAATCCGATGACCTGATGAAGTTCATCGGACGCATCCGTGACGAGTTCGACCTGTCCATTCTCATGATAGAGCATCACATGCAGGTCATCATGGGAATATGCGAGCACATCTACGTGCTCAACTACGGCGGACAGATCGCTGACGGCACGGCAGCCGAGATCCAGGCCAACCCTGCAGTAATAGAAGCTTATCTGGGAGGTGACGAATAATGCTTGCGATCAGAAATCTGAATGTACATTACGGAGGAATCCACGCTCTCAGAGGAATAGACATAGACGTGCCTGACGGAAAGATCATCTCGCTGATCGGCGCCAACGGAGCCGGCAAGTCGACCACGCTGAAGGCGGTCATGGGGCTGGTCCCGAAAAGTGACGGTCACGTTTACTGGGATGACAAGGACATCAGCTCGCTGAAGACAAAGGACATAGTCGGAGAAGGCATTATCCTCTGCCCTGAAGGGCGCAGGATCTTCCCTGACCTGACAGTCGATGAGAACATCGCGGCAGGAGCTTATCTCCGCAAGGACAAGGCCGAGATAGCCAGAGACAGAGACTGGGTCTACGAGCTTTTTCCAAGGATCGCGGAGAGGACCTGGCAGCTTGGCGCTACCCTCTCCGGAGGAGAACAGCAGATGCTGGCGGTAGCAAGGGCCCTCATGTCAAAGCCTAAGCTCCTCATGCTCGATGAACCTTCGCTGGGACTCGCGCCGCTTGTCATCAAGGACATCTTCGCGTGTATCCAGAAGATCAAGGAGGACGGCGTAAACATCCTGCTGATCGAGCAGAACGCCAAGGCTGCCCTGGATATCTCCGATTACGCGTACGTAATGGAGACCGGAGTCATCACGATGGCCGGCCCGGGCAAGGCCCTGCTTGTAGACGAACGTGTCCAGCAGGCGTATCTGGGAGAATAGACCCGCATTTAAACAAACACAAAAGACCGGAAGGATCATCCTTCCGGTCTTGT
>JBGUME010000185.1:0-4939 GCA_045116695.1 Anaerovoracaceae bacterium
AGCAGCGCGCGTGCCTCGTAGGTCTCATTGTCCGCCAGCACCATGTACTTGTCGCCCAGGTCGGCGATATTAGTCACACGCGCTTCCTTAGGCTCCAGCTCCATCTCCCTGGCCTGGGCCGCGAAAGCAGCGTTGAGATCTTCTCCGGATACCATAGGCACGCCCGGATAATTTGCTATCTTCTCGGACTTGCCTACCTTGTCGGAAAGCTCGGCTGAGCCGAACCAGATGATCTCTTTATTATGCAGTTTCAGAGTCAGCGCCGCGGCCAGTCCCGCAGGCCCCGTACCTACTATGGCAACGTCGTATACCATGTTGTCCCCCTTTCACAAAAAGCCGCCGGCACAGGCCGCGGCTTTCAGTCCCTACTTATTCAGCTCTATCTGTCTGCGCAGCCAGCTGATCCACGCGTCGAATCCCTCGCCCGTCTTTGCGGAAACGAAGAAGATCTCCGACAGCGGATTGAGGCTGTGTACTCTTTCTATGAAAGCCTCGTCATCGAACGCGAAAAACTTGCGCGTGTCGTTCTTGTTGACCAAAACCGCCTGTGTGACCGTGAACATCAGAGGGTACTTCAGCGGCTTGTCGTCGCCTTCAGGCACCGATAGTATCTCGATGTTGATGTTGGCGCCCGTGTCCTGCTCTGCGGTGCAGACCAGATTACCCACGTTCTCAAGGAAGATGAGGTCGAGGTCCTTAGTGTCGAACTCTTTGAGGGCAGCCTGTGTCATGGCTGCGTCCATGCAGCACTCGCCGCCCGTATGGATCTGCATCGAGCGAACTCCGGCAGCAGCCATCTTCTCAGCGTCCACGGTTGCCTCGATATCTGCCTCCATTACGCCGATATTGTACTCGCCGCTCAGCGCTTCGATGGTGCGAAGCAGCGTTGTGGTCTTGCCCGCGCCCGGCGATGCCATGACGTTCACCATGACGGTGCCGTTGGCCTTGTTCTGCGCCCTTACCTCAGCCGCGATGCGGTCGTTCTCTTCAAAGATGCCTACGTTAACATCTATTACTTTTACTTTCTTTTCACTCATCGTTCTGTCCGTCCTGCTTTAATATGCTGATTCAAAATCCAGGATCTCGCGTGCGCGCTCGCCTATCCATCCGGCCAGCTCGTGGATCCCTATGCCCGTCGCTGCCGACACCATGAATACCGGCGCTTCCGGACGGCACTCATAGACATTTTTCATGAACGTTTCCGGATTGAAGTCGAATACCTCCATGGCGTCGATCTTATTGACAGCCACGACGTCAGCCTTGCTGAACATCAGAGGGTACTTCAGCGGCTTGTCGTCGCCCTCAGGCACGGAGAGGATGACCAGGTTGATCTGCGCTCCCGTGTCGAACTCCGCCGGGCAAACCAGGTTGCCTACGTTCTCGAGGATGACGATATCGAGATCTTTCGCACCGATCTCGGCCAGAGCCTGGCGGCTCATGTCAGCGTCCAGATGGCACATGCCGCCCGTATGGAGCTGCACCGCCGGGATGCCCGCGTCAAGCATGGTCCTTGTGTCTACGTCTCCGTCGATGTCAGCCTCAAGGACTCCCACCTTGAAGCTCAGCCTCAGTTCCTCTACAAGTCTCAGTATAGTTGAGGTCTTGCCGGAGCCCGGCGAACTCATCACGTTGATGTACACCGTCTTATCGACCGCGAGCTCTTCGCGAAGCTTTTCGGCATCCGCGTCATTGTCCGCGAGTATGCTTTCCTTCAAATCGATTATTCTTACTTCTTCCATTTATCCTGTTAATTCCTTTCGAATCTGTATAGTCAGAGGGCCGCAGGTCTCTTCTTTTTTGCGCCGGCTGCCCGTTTTTATCTTTTTTACTCATCCGCAGAATTATATGGTATAATTGCCGCATTGTAAACAACATTATATCTTTAAGTGCCGAAATATGCACGCAGTAATATGGGCAGAAAATATACAGATTCAGAATACAGAAACATCAAGAGGCGTGAACGCGAAGTCATTGGTCAGATGCTCGACGAGCTCAAAAAGTCCAAGGACAAGCGCTACCTCTTCAAGGAAAAACACGTAGTCACCGATCTCAAGGACATGCTGAACTACAGCGCCGACGAATGGCCTGATCTTCCGCTCTTCATGCAGAAGTACAAGCCGAACCAGCCGTTCAGGGAGGTAAGCTTCCGTCAGGCCCGCGAGGACGTCAACGCCATCGGCACGGCCCTCATGGACCTTGGACTTGAGGACAGGCACATCGGACTCATCGGCCGCAACTCCGTCGAGTGGGGCGAATCCTACCTCGCTATAGTCGGAGGCGTCGGAGTCGTGGTCCCGCTGGACAGAGAGCTGAACGAGAGCGAACTGAAGCAGCTGACCATCAAGGGAGAGATCGAGGCGGTCATCACCGTCAACAACAAGTACTACGAGATCTTCAAGAACATCAAGGCGAGCGGCGACACGCTGCTGCGCTACGTCATCAACGCCGACATGGACGAGGACGAGGATGCTGAAGCCGGACTCATCTCGTGGAAGAAGCTCCGCGAGAAAGGCCGCCACATGATCTGGAACGGAGACCGCCGCTACATAGACGCGCAGGTCGTCAACACGGATCTCGCGTCCATCATCTTCACGTCCGGCACAACGGGAGTGTCAAAGGGAGTCATGCTCTCGCACCGCAACCTCATGCTCGACACCATCCTGGTGCAGTCCATGTTTGAAGCCCGTCCTAAGGACATATGCTTCTCGGTGCTTCCGATGCATCACTGCTATGAATGCACGGCGACCTTCCTCTCCTGCGTATACAGCGGAGCGACAGTCGCTTTCTGCCGCGGACTCAAATACATCCGCAAGGACATACTCGAGGTAAAGCCGACCATCCTTCTGGCCGTGCCTGCCATAATCGAGAACTTCCATAACAAGATCAGGCGCTCGGTCGCTGACAAGCTTTCTCCAAAGCAGATGAAAGCTTTCGAGATCATGGACCGCGAGGCAAGCCGCCTGAAGGTAAAGCTGCCTAAGAAGGTCACAAAGGACATCGAGGCGGTATTCGGCGGGAGGCTGCATACGCTGATCTCCGGCGGAGCTCCTATAGACGGCGCTATCCTCGACTCGTTCTGCAATGTTGGCTTCAACGCCATCCAGGGCTACGGCCTGTCGGAATGCGCTCCTATCGTGGCGCTCAACCCGGCAAAGCGTAAGTTCATGAAGAACGCGTCGGCCGGACATCTGATGCCGTTCACAGAATGCAAGATCCTCGATCCTGACAGCAACGGCATCGGCGAGATCTGCTTCCGCGGACCGCAGGTCATGATGGGCTACTACAAGGATCCTGAGAACACAAAGGCCGTGATCGATGAAGAGGGCTGGTTCCACACAGGAGACATCGGCTACCTTGACCGCGACAACTACGTGTTCATCACGGGCCGCAAAAAGAACGTCATCATCGCAAGCAACGGCAAGAACGTATTCCCTGAGGAGCTCGAAGGCTACCTCCTCGGACTGCCTATCGTTGAGGAGTGCATGGTATGGGGCGGAGAACTCGACCCTAACTCGCCGTTCAACGGAATCCATGCCACGGTAAGGCTCAACAAGGAAGAACTTGAGAGAAAGCTCGGCGCGGACTACACTGCTGAGCAGGCTGAGGCTCTCATCGACGAAGCAGTCGACAAGATCAACGACAACCTGCCGAGGTTCAAGAGGATCGCGCACGTGATAGTACGCGAGCGTGAATTCGACAAGACGACAACGCAGAAGATAAGGCGCTTCGTGGAAGACAACAAACGCGCATAGCGCAAAAGGACATAATAAAACGGACGGCTCAAAAGCCGTCCGTTTTTTATTTTCAGATGATGCTTGATTTACAGTGCAGCTGTGATGATTGCCATCTTGTAGACTTCTTCTGCGTCGCAGCCTCTGGAGAGGTCGTTGATCGGAGCGTTGAGTCCGAGCAGGATAGGTCCGTAAGCAGCATAGCCGCCGAGTCTCTGAGCGATCTTGTAGCCGATGTTGCCTGCCTCGATGATAGGGAATACGAATGTGTTCGCATAGCCTGCAACCGGGGATCCAGGGAACTTCAGCTGGCCGACTGTCGGCGATACAGCAGCATCGAACTGCATCTCGCCGTCGATGGCCATGTCAGGGTTGAGCTCCTTGGCGATCTTTGTAGCTTCTGCAGAGAGAGCAACGGTGTTACCCTTACCAGATCCCTTTGTGGAGAAGCTGAGCATCGCTACCTTAGGATCGATGCCGAAAGTCCTTGCGCACTTCTCGATCTCTACCGCTACCTCAGCAAGCTTCTGAGCGCCCGTGAATGTAACGTTGCCCTCTTTGTCCTTGCTGTCCTCATAGCCGAGGTTTACAGCGCAGTCGCCCATGGCGATGGTTCTGAGGTTCTCGTCTCCGCCCTCTCTTGTGAGGATGAAGCAGGAGCTTACCAGGTGTGCGCCCGGTTTTGTCTTAACAAGCTGGAGAGCCGGACGGATGGTGTCAGCTGTGGAGTATGTCGCGCCGCCGAGCAGGCAGTCAGCCTTGCCCATCTTTACGAGCATTGTGCCGAAGTAGTTGCCCTTCTTAAGTGCAGCTGCGCACTCTTCCTCAGTCATTTTGCCCTTTCTGAGCTCTACCATCTTTGCGACCATCTCATCCATTCCCTCGTACTTCTCAGGGTCGATGATCTCAGCCTTGCTGATGTCGAAGCCTTTCTCCTCAGCAGCCTTCTTGACTTCATCAACGTCTCCTACGAGAACTACGTTCATGAGTCCCTCAGCGAGGAGCCTTGCGGCAGCTTCCTGGATACGGGCGTCCGATCCTTCTGTGAAGACGATGGTCTTAGGCTCAGCTTTAACTTTTTCGATCAGTTTATCAAACATATCTTGTCTCCTTTAGATACTCAATAGTGACTGTATTTTGAGATGCGCGGCACTGCGTCTGCACATCTTCCCAACATTGTAATTATACCGCTTCCGGCGGTCTTCCGT
>JBGUME010000186.1:0-5327 GCA_045116695.1 Anaerovoracaceae bacterium
AATGAAAGTCGCATTCCATACGCTGGGCTGCAAAGTGAATCATTATGAGACGGAGGCCATAAAGGAGGCCTTCGTTTCCCGTGGCGCTGAAATCGTTGGCGAGGAAGATCCTGCCGACGTCTACGTCATAAACACCTGCACCGTGACCAATATAGCGGACAGAAAGTCCCGCCAGTTCATCCGCAGGGCAAAGAAGACAAATCCGGATGCGGTCATCGTTGTGACGGGCTGCTATGCGCAGGTCGCCGCTGAAGATGTCGCGGCCATGCCGGAAGTCGATCTGGTCATAGGCAACAACCGCAAGTCGGAGATATGCGGTCTTGTGATGGAAAAGTTTGTGGCCAAAAGCAGCGCTGAGGCTCCGGCAGAAGGACCGGATGCTGACCGCGGCCACGCGGAAGTGCGGGTCATCCCGCGCGACGAGCTCACTTTCTATGAGGACCTGGGAAAGATAAAGTCGGCCAGCGACGAGATGTCCCGCGCATACATAAAGATCCAGGACGGCTGCGACAGGTTCTGCTCGTACTGCCTCATCCCTTACGCAAGGGGTCCGGTAAGGAGCCGCAAAGCGGACGAGATAGTCGAAGAGGTGAGAGACCTGGTCGAGGCCGGGTTCAGGGAGGTGGTCCTAACGGGGATCAACACCGCTCTTTACGGCACGGAAGCCGGGGCAGAGCACAGCCTGTCAGAACTCCTGACCATGCTGGACGGGCTGGAGACTTCCGAAGACTTCCGAATCAGGCTCAGTTCTCTAGAACCGACGGTGGTGGACAAGGACAACATCGAAGAGATAATCAGGCACAGAAGGCTGTGCCATCATCTGCACCTTTCCGTGCAGAATGGCAGCGACTCCGTGCTCAAAGCCATGAACCGCCACTACACACGCGAGAAGTATCTGGATATTGTGTTCATGCTCCGAAACCACGACCCGCTCTTTGGCATCACAACGGATATCATCGTAGGCTTCCCGGGCGAGACGGAGAAAGACTTTGAAGATACGCTGGACATAGTAAAGAAATCTGCCTTCGGCAGAACGCATGTGTTCCGCTACTCGCCCCGCAAGGGTACGGCCGGAGCCACTATGAAGGACGCGGTCCCTGAACAGATCAAGAAGGAAAGGGCAGAGGTCCTGGAGACCCTCGGCGAGAAGGCTGCGAAAGCATTCACCGGGGCCAACCTCGGCGTCACGCATACAGTCCTCATCGAAGAATCCTGCGACGGCTACGTGACAGGCTACACGGGCAATTACATCAAAACATACATAGAGGATCCGGAAGGGCGGATCGAGGCAGGCAAACTGTATAAGGCTGTCCTGACCCGTACGTTCAGGGACGGGGCTCTGGCGGTCCTTGAATAATAAAGCCATGAAGAATACAATTAGAGCGAAGATACAAAGGCTGTTTGTAAAGATAAAAAGGAGGATAGGAGACATGGATGACTGCATCTTCTGCAAACTCGCGAACGGCGAAATCCCTACGGACATGGTCTATCAGGACGACAAGATCGCTGTGTTCCGCGACGCTGCGCCGCAGGCTCCGGTTCACATGCTGATGGTGCCTAAGATCCACGTGGCATCGCTCGACGACCTGACAGACGAGCATGCCGACCTCATGGCGCACATGATGCTCAAGATCAAAGAGGTCTGCGCGCAGGAGGGACTGGATAACGGCTATCGCTGCGTGATCAATACCGGCGAGGACGGACAGCAGACAGTAAAGCACCTGCATATCCACATACTCGGCAAGCGCGCAATGCAGTGGCCACCGGGCTAAAGGCCGCGCGGCCGTGCTTTGTGGTCTGAATGGGAATAGTTTAAAACTGAATGGTGTATATTCAGGCGAGAAAGACCGGGATATACACCATTTTCCTTTGCTTCCAGTTCCAACTACGACATTTACAACGAAATGGTGTATCTCAAGAGCGAGAAGCCGGAAATATACACCACATTTCGCAAAACGGGTGTATATTCCCAGATTGTTTTCCCGCTGCTACACCCAAACTCTATTTCCGGCTCTGCAAAAGGGTGCGCATAAATGAAAATGGTGTAGCAGCGGCAAGCTTTTTCTCTTTGCTACACAATTTCGACTCAACCCAGCCCGAAGAACTCGCATAAATAAAGAATTTGTGTATCCCACAACTAAACCACCCTTCAAATACACAATTTTTTCCGGCTTTTGTGTATATTGCGTTGATCACAGGAAGGTCATACACAAAGATGCCGCTCCAGGCGATAAAAAAGGTTCCGAAAGAACTGATTTGTGTATGAGCGGCATCCTTCTGGCGGAATATACACAAACCGCGCATACAGACGCACGCAAACATTCGGTTAGATGCAGATTCACATAGATCTATGTCCTTGCTATCGATCGGGTGTGATTTTGGAGCCAGCTTCCGGGATATCACACCCAAAAGGCGTACAAAGAGCTAAAACAAGCAGAAATGTTGCGAATTGGTGTGAATCGCAGCTCCAAGAACAGGGTTTCACACCCAAATCGCTAAAATGGGTGTGGATCCGCTGTTCTTACTTAAGAAGTCACACCCAATTGACTAATTTGAGCGGCAATCAGACTGATCCGCAAAGAAATGGTGTGAAATCCGCAACTCTTTCATAAGAATCACACCCTGCGCCAGGCAGAGAGGAAGGCTTTATATATAGCGGTGGGGAAGGCCGTTGAACGCCGATCGATATTAAATCTATACTCGATCTATATATAGTGGGGCAGGGGTATGGGAGAGCACTATCCGTGGTGGTGGAGGAAACGCGGAACACAGTGTTGGGCATCTGCGATCAGAAAGCCCCAAATTTCAAGCTTTTCAGGCTCTGTGCACCCTCAAAAATACTCAAAAAACATTTCAAAAAAGGCTTGCATTCCGCTGCGCCTGTATATATAATTCAAAGGCTTGTTAAACGCGAAGAAGCAGGAAGTTACCGTGCTAGCGGATAATTTCTGCCGAGAAGTCCTCACACGATGGGGGCGAAGGG
Organism: Anaerovoracaceae bacterium; assembly: GCA_045116695.1. Taxonomy (GTDB): domain Bacteria; phylum Bacillota; class Clostridia; order Peptostreptococcales; family Anaerovoracaceae; genus Crickella. Next base: position 2,984 of record JBGUME010000186.1, read on the forward strand.
TTTCGCTTTTTTGTTGTGTGCCATACCTTAGGAAACGCGCGAAAGAGTGTAAGGCACTTCGGCGAAGGGCACAGGGACAGCAAAAACGCTGAAATTTCAAGGGATTCCAATGAGTTGCATGGAGCCCCGCGAGAGGCAGGCGCAGGCGAAGTCCTGTACAAGCATAGCGAAAATTAGTACGAAAAACCAAAACAGGAGGAAAGCAATGAGCGAATTACAGAAAATCAGGATCAGAATGAAGGCTTATGACCACGCTCTTCTGGACAAGTATGCTGCGAAGATCGTAGAGACAGTCAAGAAGACGGGCGCTGATGTAAGCGGACCTATTCCGCTTCCGACAGAGAAGGAAGTCGTTACAATCATCAGAGCGGTCCATAAGTACAAGGACAGCAGAGAGCAGTTCGAGCAGAGAACACACAAGAGACTCATCGACGTTACAAACGCGACCAACAAGACGGTCGAGGCTCTGCAGAAGCTCGACGCACCTGCAGGTGTTGATATCTACGTCAAGCTCTAATCCGTATTAGTAAGATCACACGAGAGGGACGCCGGACCCAAGCACCGGCAGAGCCAAACCGGAGTGATCCGCTGTAAGAACAGGAGGAAACACATATGAAAACATTGCTGGGAAAGAAGATCGGAATGACTCAGATCTTCGCAGAAGACGGAACAGTCATCCCGGTAACTGTCGTTGAGGCAGGCCCGGTGGCAGTCGTTCAGGTAAAGACTGTCGAGACAGACGGCTATGACGCAGTCCAGGTGGGCTACGAAGATCAGAAGCCGCAGAGAGTCAACAAGCCGCTCGCAGGACACTACGCGAAGGCAGGCGTTGGCACAAAGAAGTACCTCGCTGAGTTTAAGCCGGGCGAGGGTGAGACTTACGAAGTAGGTCAGGAAATCACGGTCGCGGACTTTGAAGAAGGCATGAAGCTCGATGTTACAGGAACATCCAAGGGTAAAGGAACCCAGGGTAACATCAACAGACACGGCCACCGCAGAGGACCGATGAGCCACGGCTCAAAGCACAAGAGACTCGCCGGAGCACTGGCAGCCGGTACTTATCCTTCAAGAGTCTTCAAGGGCAACAAGGCCCCTGGAAGAATGGGAAGAGATACAGTCACAGTTCAGAACGTAGTGCTCGTTAAGAAGCTCGAAGATCGCAACATCATGCTGATCAAGGGCGCCGTTCCGGGAAGGAAGGGCGGACTCCTGAAGATCAGACCGGCGGTCAAGGGTCAGGATAAGTAAGCGGAAAGGAGGAACTGAAAATGGCAAAAGTAGACGTAGTAAACGTTGAAGGCAAGAAGGTTGGAGACATTACTCTTTCCGACGAGATCTTCGGAATCGAGCCAAACGAATTCGCAGTACAGGCAGTCATCAAGAACTACCTGGCAAACCAGAGACAGGGAACCCAGTCCGCAAAGACAAGAGCTGAGGTCAGAGGAGGCGGCCGCAAGCCTTTCAGACAGAAGGGAACAGGACGCCACAGACAGGGTAGCTCGACAGACCCGTCACAGGTCGGCGGCGGAGTGGTATTCGCACCAAAGCCAAGAGACTACAGATACTCGCTCAACAAGAAGCTCAAGAGACTCGCTCTCAAGTCGGCGCTCTCCGCAAAGGTTGCTGATAACGAGCTGATCGTAGTAGACGAGTTCAAGTTCGCAGAGCCTAAGACCAAGGAGATGGTCAAGGTTCTCGAGAACATCAAGGCAGACAAGAAGGCGCTGATCGTCATGGATGAGAAGGATGAAAACGTTGTAAGATCCGCTCACAACATCCCGGGCGTCAGGACAGCACTGGTAAGCACCATGAACGTATACGAGATCGTAAACCACTACACACTCGTGCTCACCAAGGCAGCAGCCAAGAAGATCGAGGAGGTGTACGCATAATGAAGACTGGATACGACGTATTACTGAGGCCTATCATCACTGAGAACAGCATGGATATGGCTGCGGAGAAGAAGTACGCATTCAAGGTTGCGCAGACCGCAAACAAGACCGAGGTCCGTAAGGCTGTCGAAGAGATCTTCGGCGTAGACGTAGCCAAGGTCAACATCATGAACGTCAGCGGAAAGAGAAAGAGACTGGGAAGAACATTCGGAACGACATCTTCATATAAGAAGGCGATCGTTACACTCACTCCTGACAGCAAGGAGATCGAGCTCTTCTCAGACATGTAATTAAGGAGGCAGTAGGAAATGGGAATCAGAAAGTATAAACCGACATCCCCGGGACTCAGAGGTATGACGGTCTCCACATTCGAGGAGATCACTACCGACAAGCCGGAAAAGTCTCTTACCGTCACACTTAAGAAGCATTCGGGAAGAAACGTAAGAGGCAAG
>JBGUME010000187.1:0-9916 GCA_045116695.1 Anaerovoracaceae bacterium
CGACTGACTTGTGTCCCATCTCTCTGGCCGCCTTGTAAAGACCTACCTGTCCTCTTCCGGCTCCGAGTATCATTATCGTCTTCATATCATTTGCCCTTTCTGCTCTTTCCTGCTGCGTGGCACAACAAAAGAAAGCAATATGCTGAAAAGAACTGTCAGTGTCATCAGCGTGGTCACTTATATCATTGTTCATTTTAGCATTTAGTTTACCAACATACAACGAGCTGTTCCTGCGCGGGCAGGATGAAGGTATGAAAAAAGCAGCCTTTTGCAGACTGCTTCGGATTTTCTGTTAATGCTTTTCTTTTTTAGCAGGTGGATCGCTCAGAGGCTTTAGATCTGCTTCTTTATCGTTTGAGATCACGATCGGCAACACACCGGATTCAAACTTTGCCGAATACGCATTCTCTCCGACCTTCTCCCATCCGCTGAATTTATAGTGATCCTTCTCAGGCGTATACTCACCAAGGTCGACCTTGCTGTCAACAACTATAGTCTGCGCCTTTTCACCATTATTGAGGTTGAGCTTGATCGTTGATCCTTCTTCAGCGGAGTCAGTCTGATCCTTTCCGGATACATCGCTGTAATTGACATCAAAGACAAAAGGATTAGGGCTCTCTACTACCATGGCAGTATGCGCGTCCGGATTGCACAGGATGTCTCCCGGCAGCAGGTTTGCGGAGCTAGCGGTGTAGCTTCCTGAAGTATATACATCAAACGCGCCGGTAGCCATGAGTTCTTCGTAAACGATCTCGGAATACAGCAGTGCCGGAGTCGATATGCCGGCTGCGTTGCAGCATACGGATACGACAGACGCGCAGGTAGTCTCGCAATCCGTAGTGATCGCGGAGACATCCCATCCAACTTTTTTCGCCTCTTCATAGAGCGAATACCTGTCAGGTGAATCCTGATCATAACCGACATGGTCATTATTGGCTGCGGCTATCATGGTTTCCGCAAGCTTGCGGCCTACCGCGGGATCTTTTGCCCTGAAGACATATTTCCAATGGAACGGTGATCCTGAACTGCTTCCGTATGTCCATCCTGAAATGGATACTTCTCCGCCTGTCTGGTCACCGGCCTTACCGCCGCGGATATTCCCGTTCTCATCGCTGGTCGCCTGTCCGATCCTTACCCCGTCCGTAGCATATGCCGGAACGGTTACATTGACGCAAAAAAGGCCGGCAAACAAACAAACCAGAAGGATCGTCATTAATATTCTATTTGCAGCTGCTTTTTTCTTCATTTAGCATTCCTGTTCAATGAGATTTTTTCTAAAAACAGGCTTATTAAAAGCCTGTAGTCACTCGATAATTATAATCTTAACGTTTGTTGATGTCAATCTATCTGAGACTTGTCTCCGAGCCTGCCGGTTCTTTCGGTTCACCGGCGGATCTCACCCTGCAGATCTCGGATACGATCCTGAACTGCGTTGCTTCTGTTTCGGATGACTGATAGAAAACCAGCTTGACAGAATCACCTTTTTTGATGTCCGTTGCGTAGGCTTCCGCGGTTTCTATAAGTTCTCCTTCTTTATCGTACAGAGCGATCTCAAGATTCAGAAAGTCAAGAGCATATCCCGAATCATTCTTTATTACCCCGGTAAAAGATACGACGCCGTCTTCACTCTTCTGGGTCGTGAATTCGATATCTTCGGCCTTGTTGATGATCCATCCCTGCGCCAGAAGATTGTCTTTATCTTCGCCGGTCTCACTCCCGACCATACGAAGCTTATAGCCATTCTTATAAAGCCTGTAGATCGCAGCCAGTCTCTCTCCGTACGGTTTGGAAAATTCCTCCCAGAACCCGTTAAAGTCTTTGTTTGGATCATTGGTCTCCGCCACGGTCCTGCACTTCTCAAGGGCATCGATATATTCCAGAGCCATTGTCTTCAGGTCTTCATCCCGGAATGTCTTGTCCCGGTACTTTGCTACGGCATCATATTCTATCCCCACAAATTCAACGCTGTGGACCGCGTCACGTTTCTGAAGTTCTATCTCGCCGTTCTCCAGAGACCACGACTTGCTCAGGCCGCGAGTCATATCACGAATGAATCTCGCGTCGGAAAGTGTCAGAAAGTATAGCTGGATCAGAAGGCACAGCAAAAACGCGGACATTATCACTATCAAGTATCTGAGCACCTTTTTCTTATCGCTCATCACTTTCGCGATCTTTTCTATGACAGATTCAGCCGCTTTTGTTATTTTATTTTTTTGCTCGTTATTCTGTTCGTTATTCTGTTCGTTATTTTGTTCGTTTATCTGCTCGTTCAACGTTCTATCACTCTTTTCAGTACTCTCTTTGATGAATTACCGTCCTCATACGGGTTGAATCTCTTCTTGAATTCCAGATACTTATCGTCGGCAGTCCAGCCGTCAGTCCTTCTTATTTCTTCGATGAGCGCATCCTCATCCTTTACGATCGGTCCCGGCAGCTCATCAAGCGACAGATAGAAGCCTCTCATCTCGTTTGCGTAATGCTCAAGGTCATACATGTAGAATATGACCGGTTTCCCGAGGATCGAAAAGTCAAAGAATACGCTGGAATAGTCAGTCACCAGGATGTCCGACGCGATGTAAAGGTCATTGATATCAGGATATGACGACGCGTCGATGACGAAGCCTTTGTAGCGGTCAAAGTCGAAGCTGTTCGCGACCAGATAATGCGCCCTGAAGAGCATTATATACTCATCGCCCAGTTCTTTCTGCAGTTTATCGAAATCAACTTCAGTCTTATACGTATAGCCTTTGCCGCTTGTATGCTGATTGTCTCTCCATGTCGGCGCGTAGAGTATGACCTTCTTCCCTTCTACTCCAAGCTCTTTTCTCAGCCTTGCGCTTTCCTCCTCGGAAGCAGTTGCCAGTCTGTCGTTGCGCGGATAGCCTTCCTCTATTATCTTGTCCCTCTGACCGGTCTCGTTGAGGTTCCAGGCCGTCGCAAACTTCTCCGTAGCAAACGGCGAAGGCGAAAGTATGTATGTGAATTTCTCCGCATCCGTTCTGTACTTCTCCTTGATCTCAGCCAGCGAGTTCATAGCGTTATCGCTTTCGATGATATCATAGCCAAGCCTCTTGAGAGGTGTGCCATGCCAGCACTGCAGATATACCTGCCCCTTTCGAGGGAACTGGTAATTGAGCATGCGGTAATTAGTGATCCAGTATTTTGCCCGGCGCAGTGCTTTATTGTCCTCTTTGGTCCTGAACTTCACCAGGCTTGTGCGCTCATTCTGAAGCAGGAAACTATATTCATCAGGCTCCTTGAAGCACCAGATGAATCTGTAGTCTTTATATTCAGGCGCTGTCAGCATGTATTCGTACATAGCTTTCGGAGAATCGCTGTAATTTCTGCCGGAAAAAGTCCTGAAATACACCAGCTTGTCGTCTATCGGACAGAATGGATCATCGAGCGTCATCTTGGCTCGGTAAGCCGCGTCCCTGCTCCCTCTGAAAACCAGTCGGAACGTTTTGTTCTTCTTTGCTATGTCAAATACTGCTTTTTTGAATTTTGTTGTAATGCTCATCATTGACCTCCGCGTCTGCGGCTACCGTATTCTCTCTCTATCGAGAGAGCGAGCGGCGTATCATTGGTAAAATACGTGTCAACTCCTAAATCTATGGCGTTCTTTATCGCGTCCTCCGTATCGAGGGTCCACGCGCTGAATGCTTTGCCTTTTTCGTGAGCAGCCCTGCAGTTGCTCTCTGTCATCAGTCCTGCTGATGCCTTCACGGATATGATGTCCACATACGGTTTATCCAGCGCGTTTTCGAGATCCGACTGGCTCCTGCAGACATACAGCTTAGGCATGTTCGGATATCGTTCCTCTATCTTCTCAAGGACCCCCGTGTACCCGGACTGTACCGTGATCCTGTCACTCAGACCGTACCTGTCTGTGATCTCTGCGAACGCGTTTACACAGGAGTCGCTGTAAGGCTTGATCTCTATGACATAGTTTATATCTCTTCCGTATCTGTCAAAAACATCGCTCAGACGCAGCACCGGGTTGCCTGCCTCAGTCCTTAACCCGTCTATCGTTTCCGAGCTGATATACTCATACATCCCGTTATAGCCGGTCATGGTCACGGCATTGAGATCATGGGATACATACAGCACCCCGTCAGATGATATAACGATATCCTGTTCTATATAGCGGGATCCCGCTTCTATGGCAGCATCATAGGCCTTGAATGAATGCTCCTCAGGGCCTTCCGATCCGCGGTGTGAGTAAACATGTGAGGCTATCTTCGCCTCTTTGGCCTCCTTTTTCGCGGCAGCCTCTTCCACTGCCTTTTTCCCGGCCTCCTCCTGCTGCTGAGCTGTTTCTGCCGCCTTTACAAGTGCTGCTTTTATCTGATTGCCATGGTGAATGACCCGGATGAGCGATACCGCGATCAGGATCAGGATCAGACCTGTCATTATTAATAATGTTTTTCTGCTATTCCTTTTTTTCACTTTACAGATGCAAGCGAAACAATGAACTCAGCCAGCGCAGCAGTACAGTTTTCCGTATCAATGTCTATATATCTGTCGCGGAAGGCGCGCAGCGCGTCGAAGTCGTAGTCAGCATCTGCCGCGTCGACAGCTTTTGCAAGCGCGGCCGCATCCCTGAAAACATACGGGCTGATCGGCTCGCTGTCGAAATCGATATTGAGTCCGGTGTTCTCTTCGTATTCCTCAAGATCGTATGCGTAAATGAAGAGCGGTTTGTCTGCCAGAGTGGCCTCTACTACGAGCGATGAGTAATCGCTGATAACGGCATCTGCCACCGACAGCCAGTCGTATGATGAAAAGTCTTCATCATATATCACGTTTGCCGTGCGTATTCCCTCTTCAACCGCGGATCCCCTGTAAAGCGGATGGAGCTTTACTATGATATTGTATTTTTCAGGATCGAGAGCATCGATAAGGCTTTGTACATCGACCGCCTTGCCTCTGCGGAAAGTAGGCGCGTACAGAACGGTTTTTTTACCGGCTTTCAGCTGCGGGTATGCGTTGAGGATCTTTGCGCTCATGTCATCGCGTCTGTCTCCGCAGGCGACACTTTTTATATAGTCGATACGCGGCAGCCCTCTCTTGATCACTTTGCTTCTGTCGGTCCTGAACGCCTCGCAAAAGTGCTCTGCAGTTATATCGCCGGGGCAGATCACATAGTCATATCCGTTGTGCATCTTCATAAGCCTGGCAGTCTTCTTGGAAGAACCGCCTTTCCTGCCGACCGTCTGCCAGCCGAACTTCTTGATGGCGGCAAGGGCATGCCACATCTGCACCACCTTTGTTCCCTTGCGGTGCGGGATCATGCTTGCCGGGATGCAGTAAGTGTCGAGCACCACAACATCGGAAGCGAGTATGGCAGCTTCCTGCTTCATCACATGGCCTGCGTAAGCGAGCGCCTTCAGTGACTTTTCTTTAGTCAGCAGCTTGCTCAGTACGCGGACGTCCGCGCCGTGCCTTTTCAGCTCGGCCTCGAGCATGGCAACGTCGAGCGTCTTCTCATTGCTTTCACGGCTTATTATTGCGACTTTTTTTCTTTTATGTGATGACATCGTCTAAAGCAGTCCGTCCTTTTTCGCCATCTCGATGAATCTCTCCGTGTTGCATCCATCATGATAAGTGACTATCCGGCGGAAGCGGTCAACGAATCTGTCTTCCGGTTCCTTTCCGTAGACCTTGCTGATGGCTTTCCTGAGCTCATCCTGTGTGTAGGTCACCTCACCGAATGCGAGGTCCTCGGTCAGCATAAGCCTTGCCGACTGTCCGTAATAAGCGATCGTATCATCTTTCTCTTCCCAGTCAAAGATGACATTCGCGCCGCGGTAGAACGCGTCGTACGAGATCGAAGAGTAATCTGTGATAAGAGTGTCCGTCATGCGAAGCACTTCTTCATGTGTAAAGTCAGGGAGCATCAGACTCATGAGTCCGCCTGTCTCTCCGGAAGCTTCCATGGCGTCTACCGCGCTCTTCTTGATCAGCGGATGCGGAAGCACTATCACCTTATCCTTCAGCTCATCCGGTACGGCATTGTATATTTTCTCGATGAACTTATAATAGCTCGTCTCCCTGAAGTCTTCAGCTGCCTGGATGGCTTCGCCCGGTCTCCACGTAGGCATTATGACGATGCGGTCATGCTCATCGTTCCTGACGGCTTTATCGAATTTGAGCAGTCCGCAGACATACAGTTCTTCGCGGTCAAAGTTGCCTCTGTATACAAAGTGGTCAGCTTCGAGTTCGGACGAAACTACTATCCTGTTGATATATCCCTCGCGGCTCCTCAGCCTGAAGAACGCTCTCCTTTCAGCGTCGAGCGATACCATGTACATGACGCCGTGCTGCAGGAATACGTAATTGAATCCCGCGTGCTTGAGCCAGTATCTGAGGAACGGACTGAGAGGCCTTAAGTCTATGTTGTGCGTGATCCTCTCTGTCGCGAAGCAGGTCTTTGTCCTGAATAACTTAAGGTAATGTCTGAACGAATATTTTGCCAGCAGGTTTGAGCGGTACCTGTCAGGCACGGCGTTCCATGCCGGACAGTCCTTTCTGATCACGTAATAGACGTTCCTGTAACCCATGTCGAGAAGCTTCTCATACAGCACGGAAGCGGATTCCTCGTATCTTTCGCTGTTCTTCTCGTAGAGGATGATCGGCGTTGTACCGCCTTTTCTTAAAGCCGCCAGTATGTAGGCGATGCCTATCATTATCCTCTGGCTGAGTCTGTCTGTGTAATTGGAAGGCCTTACAAGAAGGTCGGTCCTTCCGAGATATTCCTGCAGATAGCAGATGATGCCCTTGCTGTCGTTTGAGTTATCCTGTTCATCATCGACAGTCCTGCTGTTCATGGCTACCTTTATCACCTTCGTGTGAGCTATCTGGAGTATCTTAAGCAGCTTTCTCGAAGATATTATCTTATGCTCATTGCCGAATTCATCCACCGCGGTTATCTGGTTGCGGTACAGATACTGTGAGAGGTCTTCTTTCGGAATGGTTATGGTGTATTTTTCGCCCTTCCTGTCCAGGCCATATTCGAATTCGCCCATCTTTGCGGACTCGAGATAGGACAGCCTGTTCTGCCTGAAACTTATCGCTATGCTGTCTCCCTTATCCGACAGTTTGTAGGATCTTACCGGGATGAGGTGTCTGGCCAGACGGTAGTAATTGCGGCGTATTCCTTTGATGGTCTCCATGCTGTCGATGTGCCAGCCCGGGAACACTCTTCTGACTTCACGCGGCATGTCTTCATCGCGCACTCCGCCTATAAGCGAGTAGAAATCGACATCGCCTAAAGTCTCAAGCTCTCTGAGAGACCCGACCGTACCCGGCTTGATGCCTCCGTCGAAAGCGACCGTAACGTGATAGCCCTCAGACAGATGCCTGTTTATGGAGTTTCTGACGATCTCCGGGATCCCCTTATCCAGCTCAGACATGGCGATCACGTGGACCTTTTTTCTGTCCTGATACGACGGTTCGACAACGCTGCAGTTATCAAAGTTTCCGCCATCCTCACCCTTCACGGCGATCCTCAGGAGAGTGTCCGCGCATCTTACGCCTTCACTGCGGAAAGCGCAGTATGTGTCAAGAAACTCTTTTGAAGCCTTTGAGTCATCTTCATTGAGGGCCCTGATGACTTCATCCGGTGTGCGGCATATCGTGAAAGGCAGATCCTCTATGTCCATGTATGTTCCGCGTGTGCTCATGTAATCTTCGAGGTCGTACGCGAAAAGTATGATGCTGCGGCCGGTCTCGGCAAAGTCGAAGAACACGCTCGAGTAGTCCGTGATAAGCGCGTCTGCGGCGTTCAGGAAGTCATACGTCTCATACTGTTTTGGGAACTGTCTTATGTGCTTATATCTGTCATATGTAAGTTTGCTTCCGACAAACGGATGAAGGTTGACGTAAAGAAGCTGATCGTCAGCGAGCTGCCCGTCAAGCTGGGCCAGGTATCCCTCCACCTCGGCCACCTGCTCTTCCATGCTCACGTTCTTCGCGTCACCGCCTCTCCATGTAGGCATGTAGGCGTAAACACGCATGCCGTCCATGCCCTGCTCCGCACGCACGCGTTTGCGCATCGCATCATCATGGAAAGCGTCGTTTCGCGGATAATCGAGAAGCAGTTGCCTGCCGCTGAACTGGGTCCTCAGCAGATAATCGTCCATGAAGATATCGCGTGTGAATTCGTTAGGGAAAAGCGCGTAGTCAGACATGAAGAAGTTGCGCTGCACGTTGCTGAGTCCGCGCGCGCCTTCAAGATTCGCCTTGCCCATATGCTTGAGCGGCGTGCCGTGCCATGTGTTGACCAGTATCTGATCTTTCTTCTTGCAGAAGATCGTCGGATACGTGTTGTCGGTAAAGAAGCATCTGCAGGTCGCCAGCAGCTTCAGATACTCATCGCTCATGCGATCGACGAGTTTTACGTTCCTGAAGCCGTATGCCTCTATCTTCTTTCCGGCTTCAGCCCTGGTCTTATCCGTCACAATAAAAAAGACTTTATACCCTGCCCACTGCGGATCCGTCTGGGTCTCTTTGAGCAAAGCAAACATGTTTCCGGACACGGTCTCGCCGCGCCCGGACTCGATCATGATGCTGAGCTCATCGACCTTGCAGGAGTACCAGTAGTCGCGGTATTTACGGTCTTCGCTCTTGTTATATTCGATTTTCTTTTTTATCGTTTTTATAGGGTCCATGGACTGTTGTTACTGCCTTGAGTCATAGAACTCTATCGCTTCTTCGATATCTCCGTCAAACAGGAGCTTGCCTTTTTCCAGAACGATCCCGCGCTTGCAGAAGTCCTTTGCTGTTGCAAGAGAGTGTGTTACGAAAAGCAGCGTAACATCCTCATCGGCCATGATCTCCGAAACTTTATCCTTGCACTTTTGTCTGAACGCTTTATCACCTACGCTCAATGCTTCGTCCACGATAAGGATATCAGGACGCGCATTTACGCTTATAGCAAAACCGAGTCTTGCCTTCATACCGCTTGAATAGGAGCGGAGCGGCTGATCGATATAATCCCCGACATCCGCAAATTCTATTATGTCCGGCTCTACTTCGGCTATCTCCGCCTCATTCAGGCCCATCAGGCTGCACTTGAACGATATGTTTTCACGTCCGGTCGACTCAACGTCAAACCCCGCAGCCAGCTCCAGCAGAGCGCTCACCTTTCCATCGACTTCTATCTCCCCTTCTGTCGGGAAGCAAACGCCGGTGATCATTTTGAGTATGGTAGACTTGCCTGCGCCATTGCGCCCGAACAAAGCTACGCTCTCGCCTTTTTTGACTTCGAACGTAAGGTTCTTGACAGCGCGGTTTTCTTTGTATTTCACCCTTTTGCTGAACAGTCCCTTGAAGCGGGCCCTGTCACTCTTATAGAGTTTGTATATTTTGGTGACGTTATCGAATTTTATAACTGTTTTGTTTTCCATTTTTCGTTTTCTTACTTCATCCGCTACAGTACATCCGGTATTTCTTTGCGAAGCCTTTTATAAGCCCAAAGGGCACCAAGCGCAAAAAGCGTGAAAGTTATCATAAAGCATACAAGCGAGACCTTATCCTGCCAGAACCACTTTTTATATACAAAAGCCCTGCGATAGCCGCTCGAGATGACCGTAACAGGATTGAACTTGAGCGCAACTCTCAGCCACTGCCATTTGATCTCATCGACATTATATACGATACCCGACATCCAGAATATTGCCGACGAGCACGCGTTTACGAGATTCTGGAAATCCTTGCTGATCGCTGAAAGCATACCTCCGAAGAGCGCCCATACAGTAAAGAACGCAAACATAAAGAACATGTAGAACGGGATCTGCAAAAGATAGATATCCGGCATGTGCCCAAAAACAGCAAACAGCACGATAGTGATCCCAAGCAGCACAAAATGCGTGTACAGGTGCGATATGTTGAAGTATGTAGGAATAATGGATAT